>NZ_NZQP01000017.1:0-97648 GCF_002695945.1 Marinimicrobium sp.
ACTCAACCCGGATATAACATGGGCCTACCTTTCGTAACAGGCCAAGCCTGTCACTCATGACCACGTCCTAAGGACGTGGGTTTTCACGTCAAACTAAAGTCGATGCTGTTTTCGGACTTCAACTGGTGTCGACGCCGACTCCTGCACTTCGCGCCCGCATTGCTGATCACCCTGCTTCTGCCCTTTTACCTTCTGGTGCGCGACGAGGGGTTTTTCGCCCGGGCGAGGTATGACTATGAGGTGCTGTTCCACGATCTCCCGTTTCAGCTGTACCTGTTCGTCAAATACGGCCTCTACTTTACTTACGGCTTGATCAGTTATCGGCTATTGGCGACCTACCATCGGCACCTGGAGCAGGGCTACTCCAACCTGAAAAGCGTGGACCCCTGGTGGCTCCGGCTGCTGGTGATCGGCTTTCTGGTTATCTGGAGTCTGTACCTGACGAGTTATCTGAGCCATCTGTTGTTTGAACATCGGGGAATGGCCAACCTGACCGGCGTGCTGGGCAACTACCTCAACGTTTTTTTCATCACATCACTGGTGGTGTACAGCCTGACCCAGTCGCAGACGTTTCGCGGGGTCTCCGAAGCGCCGGGGCTCAATAGCGTTGCAATCGGGAATGAAGATGAACAGGCGTCCCTGGCTCAATCGATCCACCAGGTAATGCGAGAGCAGCAGTTGTATCTGGACCCGGAGCTGAGCCTGGAGCGGCTGGCCAGTACCATGGGATTATCCAGCAAGCTGGTGTCCAGCATCATCAATCGTCGGCTGAACAAGAACTTTTTTGAGTATGTAAACGATTTTCGCACCGAACGGGCGAAATCCATCATTGCTTCCGAGGATGGGCCCGACTCCATGATGCAGGTGATGGAACAGTCGGGGTTCAACAGCAAATCCACCTTCAACCGCTGCTTCAAACGCGCCACCGGCATGACCCCCAGCGAGTACCGGGAAAACATTCGCCGCAGCCCCGTAGGTCGGATCGGTCCGACGTTTCGGAGCGAAGCGTAATCCGACAACCCCCGCTGACTTCAATCAACGCTGCAAATCATACTTCCGCATCTTCTCAACCAGGGTCGTGCGCCGAACACTCAACCGATCCGCAGCCCGGGCCACCACGCCACCGCAATCATTCAGGGCCTGCTGAATCAATTCCCGCTCCATGTTGTTGATGTACTCGCGCAGGTCGATGCCCTGCTCCGGCAACAGCGGCGTATCGTTCATGCTGACATAGCCCGCCTGGCCGTTCAGCGCCTCCTGCTCGGTGGCCACACCAAAATCTTCCTCCACCACGTCCACGTGGCGGTATTTGACGGGAAGATCCTGAACGCCCACCACGCCGTAAGGGTGCATGATTGCCATGCGCTCCACCAGGTTTGCCAGCTCGCGCACGTTGCCACTCCAGGGATGACGACACAGCGAGAGAATGGCAGCGGAATTGAAGCGGATGGAGCCGCGCTCCTCGCTTTCCAGACGGGAGATCAGTTCATTGATCAGCAGCGGGATATCTTCTGAGCGATCTTTCAGAGCGGGTAATTCAATGGGGAAAACGTTCAGTCGATAGAACAGATCCTCGCGGAACCGGTCTTCGCTGATCATGGTTTCGAGGTCCCGGTGGGTCGCGGCAATCACCCGCACGTCGATACTGGTAGTCTTATTACTGCCCACCCGCTCGAAACAGCGCTCCTGCAGAACCCGCAGAATCTTCACCTGCATATTCAGGGGCATATCCCCAATTTCATCCAGAAACAGAGTGCCCCCCTCCGCCAGCTCAAACCGACCGGCCCTGGCACTGATGGCACCGGTGAACGCTCCTTTTTCATGGCCAAACAGCTCGCTTTCCAACAGTTCGGCGGGAATGGCGCCGCAGTTTACGGGAACAAAGGGTTTGTCACGCCGGGGGGAGTTGTAGTGCAGATTGCGGGCCACCACTTCTTTACCGGTGCCCGACTCGCCGGTGATCAGCACCGACACGTCCTTATCCGCCACCTGGGCCATCATGTCGCGCACCTGTTGGATCTGGCGGCTGGTGCCCACCAGGCTGCGAAACAGGTGGACCGGACGGCGCGTAGGCTGGCGCCGGCTGGCCTGCTGAGCCTGGCGATAGAGCTGGGCGCGATGCAGCGTGTCCAGTAACTGGTTGTAGGCGGGGGGGACTGTCATGCTGGCGATGATCATCCGGGCCAGCTCGGGCGCGGCGGACTCGGGCAGCGTGCGCTCCTCCAGCATGATGACCGGCACGTCGTCCTGCCAGTCGCGGATGTCTTTCAGCTGGGACTCAAGCTCCCGGGGCTTGGGAGTTTCGCCCAGAAACACCGCCATGACACCCCGCTCATCGGCATCGTCAGCGTCCTCGTGGGCGGCTTGCCAGCCGGCCCACCCGGTGGTGCTGACCGTTTTCCCCAGGAACTCCAGAATGACTCCGAGCTCCCTGCGCCGTTGTTCATTATCATCGACAATCAGAACATTGGTGTTACGCCACATGCGAGTTGGCCCTTTATCCATTTTTCTAAACCGCTAGCCTTGTTAAACCAATAGCCGACGCCTCGACCGGAGTCAAATAATTGTCGATTCAGGACAGACGTCGGAAAACCGGGCGCCCCCAAGACAAGCGCCCGAAGAATGTGAAATGTGTCACATTATTGGGGATTCTGGCAGGGATAGCCGCCGGGAGCAATCCCAAAACGGCCAAATTGACAAAAAAATGACGCAGAAAACGTCAAGAAGAAGAACAGCACCAACCTCCGCGTACTCCGCGCGCTTCACGTACTCCACGCGCTCCGCGTAGGGCGGATAAGGCCGGAGGCCGCATCCGCCGTAACCCAATGTAACGCACCCTCGCAACCCAATGGGCCCGCCCCACTCACAACGCCAGCTTCAAAACCTCCTCCTGGCACTGCTCAATCAAATTCGCATAAACACCCTTCAACTCACTCAATGCCCGGACCAGGGCCGTCCCATCGCCACCGTTGGCCGCGATCACCCGCTCAACCAACCCGGCACAGGCCCGATCCAGCTCACGGACCGTCCACCAATCCTCAGCCCGAAGGGCCTGCACCAGCTCATTACGCAACTGGCGCACCTGCTCTACCCCGGCTTCCCCATGGTAATCGGGGTTGGGAACCGCTGACAGCGCCATGATTATCGGGCCTGATCGGCAATACCATCCCAGGCGGACTTGAGCTCGCCCAGCAGGCGGCCGCACTCGTCCAGCCGCTCCAGACTGTTCTTGTAGTTGGCTTCGGTCAGAGCGCGGATGATGTAATCGTAGAGGTCATCCAGATTTTCCGAGAGCTGGCCGCCTTCCTTATCACTCAGGCTGCCCTGCAGGCCCGCCACAATGTTGATGGCCTTGCCGATCAGCTCGCCTTTGCGGGCCACCTGATTCTGCTGCATCGCACCCTTGGCCTGAGCGATACGCTCCAGGGCCCCTTCGAACAACATCTGGATCAGGCGGTGGGGAGAGGCGTCCATGGCGCTGGACTGTACTTTCATGGAAGAGTAATTCTGTGCCGCACGAGCGTAGGCGTTCATACCGGTTCCCCGTTCTTGGTTGTCGTCATCATCGGTGGTTTTTACCATCGGACTAACCTTTATTGCGGCTGTGGAGGGGGAAACTTTAGCTGATTTTGGTGGGTGTTTTCGAGTTCAGCAACGGCGGATGCGCGCTGCGCGCTTATCCGCCCTACGCGACCCCGTGCTATCCGTAGGGCGGATAAGCGAAGCGCATCCGCCGGCAAACCAACGTAATACCCTCACCGTAAACTCCGCGCAATCTGCCCTACCCCAACGCAACACCCAAACCAAAACCAAACTCAACCACTTACCGCGGCGGCGCCGTAAACGGCAACCGGTCATTAATACCTTCCAAAAAGCTCCCGGTACTATTCAAACTCCGGACAATCCGTTCCATATTCAAAAACTGCGCCTCCAACCGCGCCCGATACGCCTCACTGCGCCGCTCCATGGCTTCGCGGGCTTCGGATACCTCAACTCGGTCGTCCTTCAAGGTGCTTTCCCGCTCGGAAATCAATCCGGAATTACGCACATAAGTATCCAGGGTCGACAACAACCCGGAACCAAAACCACGCGAGAAATTCACCGTCGCCGTGCTCGCGCCGTCGGCAATTTCCAAAGCCAAACCTTCCGCCGGCGAGCGCAAGGCACCACGCAAAATACGGCCATAACCAAAACCTTCTTCGCCATTGATGGTGCCGGCCACATCCAAACCGGTGGTGCCAGCGGCTTCACTCAAGCCCAAAGCACCCGCATTGGCGCCCACGCTGGTGATCGCCACGGAACTGTCACGTCCATAGGTGTTGGACTCAAATTTTAAGGCACCACCTTCCACCGTAACGTTCACCCGTGCGCCGCCCTCCCGCAGGTTTGAATCGGCGTTGATCAACGTCTGCAACTCGGTGGCCACGTCCTCCAGAGAGGCGTAACTTCCTTGAGGCAAACTGATCATCGCTGACTCGCGGCCATTCACTTCAATGGTAAAACTGTAATCGTCACTCGTGACATCGAGAGGCATGGTGGCGGGGTCGGCCGTCAGGAAACCACGGGTAGCATCCTGGGTAATTTCTACCTCGTAAGTCCCGGACTGAGTGCGGTTACCGAAGTTGCTGGGAGTGATCCGGGCGTTGGACGACTCCATGCTCGGCACAAACAGGTCCCGTATCGCTTCAAATTGACTGCTGAATACCGCACTGAAGTCCGTGTCTTCACCGTCATCGGCAAACTCCAGAGTGCCGTCCAGGCGGGTACGAATACCAATGCTGGCCAGACTGTCTATACCCTGATCCAACCCGGGCACCGCCGCGCTGATCTGCCCACGAACGGAGCGCATCAGATTACCCGCCAGGGAGTCATTATTCAGGCTGCCCTGCCCGTCTTCATCGGTGTCGGTATCCCGCAGGCGCTGCATTTCGTTGACGAAGGTATTGTAGGCCTCGACAAAATCCCGAATGGCGGTTTCCGCCAGAGCCCGATCCTCACTGACGTTGATACTGATTTCCTGGGCCGGGTCGGCGTTCAAAATATCGAAGGTCATACCATCGATCACATCATCAATGGTATTGGTGGTGCGGGTAACCTCCAGGCCGTTCACACTCAGAATCGCGTCTTTACCCTCCTGCTGTTGAGTAAAGCCCTGTTCCACTTCGTTGTAATTGAACTGCGCCAGGCCCAGCGCACCGGCATCCTCGGTGGCGGTGATTTCCAGCTCCCGCTGAGCACCGGTAGGGCTTGTCAGCAGCAATTGATAGTTGCCCTCCTGCCCCACAATACTGGCCTGGACCCCGATATCCGCTTTGTTGATGGCATCTCGCAGGCCCGTCAGGCTGTTGTTACTGTCGTCGATTTCAATGCTGGCGCCTTCGGCAACCGGGGCAAGGGTAAAATTTCCGCTTCCATCCCAGTCCCCAAAACGCAAATTCAACGTACCAGTGCCCACTTCGTCATTCAGACTGGCAAAGGTGCCTGACGCTAACGACTGGGACTGCGCCACTTGGCTGACCCGCACACGGTAGTTACCCGGCACCGCGTCGGGGTTCAGCTCGTTGACGGCCATCAGGGAGTTGTCGGAAATGGAGGCCTGCTTGGCGTTAAAGGTGTCCTCATTGGCCAGGCCCTGAACGGCCGAGTCCAGATCGCTCACGGCGCTGCGCAGCAGGCCGTAACCGGATATCTGAGCGTCAATCCGCTGCTCGCGGGTTTCCAGCCGCTGCTCTTCTGGCGCCTGCTGCAGGCCCACCAGGTCATCCACCAGCTTGGAGGTGTTGACACCGCTGCCACCACCGATCCGGTTGATAATATCGCTGCCTATGCTTGCCATTGCGAACCTCTGATATTGATTTGCGGGACCAGGTCACGGCGTATAACCCAGAGCTCGCGTAGGGCGGATAAGCGCGGAGCGCGCATCCGCCGTAACCCAAAGCCGCCGTCAAAGCCCCGACAACCGGGACATACCGGCACCACACGGGTGCCCTACAACGCTATCGGCCGCTTTTGCACAAACTTTAACCGATAATAAACCCTTAAACTACAGATGCAAAAAAGGGGCCGTAAGGCCCCTCTTGATCACCAATATTGGTGTCCACTACGCTTGTTCACTGAAAAAGTGCACCGGCTCATCCGGCTGAAGGCTACGGGCGATATCCAAAAAAACCTCATTGGGAATCTGCCGAATCACCTCCTGGGTCTCGCGATCCAGCACCTTCACAATGGTTTCACCCAACTCCTCGTCAATGGAGAACCGCAGGTCCCGCTGGCTGGCTTGCAGATAATCGTTCATCTGGCTTACCGCCTCGCTCAGATCCTCCGCCAAAGCGGTTTGATCCTGTGCCGGGCTCTGCAACTCCACCACCGGCTGAGACGACGAAGAGGGCGGCAAATTCTTGCCCCCCTCAACCGCGTCCCGGCTGGTACCGGGTGAAACGGACCGAGCCGTGCCGCTTAAGGCATCGGACCGACCGTAGCTGTGGATATTGGTTACGTCACTCATGGTATTACCCTCGGTAAGGGTCACTCAAGGCTACTCATCAGCACCTGAAGTGCTCCGCCGGTTACCCGGCGGAGACTCTCAGCTTACTGGAGCAGCTGCAGCACCTGCTGCGGACGGGCGTTGGCCTGAGCCAGCATGGCCTGGGAGGCCTGCTGCAGCACCTGCGCCTGACTCAACTTGGCGGTTTCCGCCGCAAAGTCGGCGTCCATAATCCTCGAACGGGCCGCGGAGGTCTTTTCGCTGACGTTGGACAGGTTGGAGATGGTGAAGTCCAAGCGGTTGTTGGCAGCACCCAGCTCGGCGCGGACATCGTTAATTTCTACCAGAGCGCGGTCGATGGTGTCGATGGCGTTTTGGGCACCTTCCTGGGTGGAAATATCTATGTTAGCGATGTTGTCACCAAAACTCTCTACAGTATTGGTCTCACGCAAGCCCGTATTAGCTAAACTCGCGGCGTTCGTTACGTCTCCATATTTAACCGAGATCTCGTCCCCTGAAACTGACTCGAGCTCAAGAACACCAGCAGAAGAAGAAGCCGTAACGCCTGTCTCAGCTGATTTTGCATTGATCGCGTCACGAATCAGGTCAGCGGTAGCGGCGCCGGCACCAGTTGCGCTCGTATCAGCTGTAACCGCACCAATCTCAATACCATTAATTATCAA
Source organism: Marinimicrobium sp. (assembly GCF_002695945.1). Lineage (NCBI taxonomy): Bacteria > Pseudomonadati > Pseudomonadota > Gammaproteobacteria > Cellvibrionales > Cellvibrionaceae > Marinimicrobium > Marinimicrobium sp. Next base: position 7,168 of record NZ_NZQP01000017.1, read on the forward strand.
CGCTCCTTCATCGAGATCGTCTTCACTTCCATCCACAATTTCTGCGCCCTGGATAGTACCGGCGGCAAAACGAGAGTCGATGCCCAGCACATTAGCATCTGCTGCCGCTGCGTAATTAATAGTAATCCCACTGTTATCCGTTGATGTGAGGGCTAAACGCGGACCGTAGGTTGTTGCAGCAATTCCTGTTGTGCCTGGATCACTAATGGCAGCACCAAGAGAATCGACGTACGAAACCGCAATACTTGTTCCATCCTCGCTTGACAAAACTAAGCCACCGTCGTCAGAAAGGCTAGCGTCAATTTTACCGTCTGCGGACTGATTAATCTTGTTTACTAAAGCTTCCATACTGCCCGTGTTTGAGACCTCAAAGCTTGAAGTTACTCCGTCCGCGTTAACGAGATCAAATTTCATAATCTCATCAGCGCCGCTCAGTACACCCGTCACGGAGGATCCACTACTCCCTACAGTTTCAGTCACCGCTGTCGCACGCACGTTTGAAACACTATCGTTAATAACACCCAGAAGCTCACTCAAGTTTCCAGCAGCATTCAATTCGCTTGAGCGAACCGTCTGACCGTTGATTTCAATGTTGTCACTAAAAGGAGCCGTATCGCTTCCATAGTTGGCAGCGGTAATGTTCATAGCGACACCAACAATATCTCCACCTGCAGTACCACCAAGATTTTTGGCGTCCATAGTAGGCACTTCAAGGCTGATAATCTGACGGGACTGATCACCGACCTGGAGATCTACCTCACCCAGCGAGCCGTCCAGCAGTTTCTGGCCATTAAACGAAGTTTCAGCCGCAATACGGTTCATCTCTTCACGCAGCTGCTCCACTTCGGAGTTCAGGGTTTCGCGGTCGCCGTCGGTGTAGATACCGTTAGCAGACTGAACCGAAAGCTCACGCATCCGCTGAAGAATGTTGGTGGTTTCCTGCAGAGCGCCTTCGGCGGTCTGGATCATGGAAATGCCGTCGTTGGCGTTACGGATGGCCTGGTCCAGACCACGGACCTGGGAGGTCATGCGGTTGGAAATGGCGAGGCCGGCGGCGTCGTCTTTGGCGGAGTTGATGCGCTGGCCGGAAGACAGGCGCTCGGTGGCCTGGTCCAGAGCATTTCCTGACTGCATCAGCTGACGCTGTGAGTTCAGTGAAGCAACGTTGGTATTGATAACTAGAGCCATGATGGATCTCCTAAGTTGTTTAGTTCACAGGCTTTACCAGCCGTGGATCATTCGGACAGTGAAGCCCGGAACAGTCGGTCACCAGGTCTTCTGTAAAGGTTATCGACCCATCCCCGGGGAGCTTTAGGGTATTTTTGGATTTTTTGCGCCAAAGCCGCTTGATTTTTGATTTTCCTTTTAATTTCAGTGAGTTAAGAGTGTTACAACCCTCAAGTAGGTTGGATTAGCGAAGCGTAATCCAACAAATAACCCCCAAAATCCGGATATTCTGGCCCTGGTTGTCGGATTACGCGCTTCGCGCTAATCCGACCTACGGGCCTCGCTCTACGCTTACCGTAGGGTGGCATAAGGGGCGCAAGCCCCGTCATCCACCGGATAGCCTTCCTGTACTTGTCGCCCCATGAAGCGTTGACACTGTAACCCCGCCCAGATACTGTATATCCAAACAGTTTTTGGGAGGCAATATGCCAAAATCCAAGGATTCCACCCCATTTGACACGGGGTACAAACTGCTGTTCAGCAACCCCAGGATGGTTAAGGACCTGCTCGAAGGGTTCATCAAACCCGAATGGATCAACGAGCTGGACTTTGACACCTTAGAGCCGCTAAAGGCCAGCTTCGCCACCGATGACCTGCGCGAGCGCCACGATGACAGCATTTGGCGGGTGAAAATGGGGCCGGATTGGCTGTATCTTTACCTGTTGATCGAGTTTCAGTCGTCAGATGACTATTTTATGGCCTGTCGGATCATGACCTATGTGGGTCTGCTTTATCAGGACATCATTCGCCATGAGCCCCTGCGCAAGGGCCAGAAGCTACCGCCGGTGCTGCCTATCGTCCTCTATAGCGGCACACGCGACTGGACCGGGCCGATCAATATGGCGGATTTGGTACACCGGCCCCATCCGGGCCTGGCCCGCTTTGTGCCGGAGTTGAGCTACTGCCTGGTAGAGGAGCAGGATATTCCCGACCGTTTCAGTGATGCGTACCCCGACAACGTGCTGGGCCATGTGATCGGCCTGGGCTTCAGCCAGAGTACCCAGGAGCTGCACCACCGAGTAAAGCAGCTTACCGCCCTGCTCAGCGGCCCGAACAGCCGCCCTTTGCAGCGCTCGGTCGCTATTTGGCTAAACCGGCTGTTGAGAGTAAGATTTAGAGACGAAGCCATCCCGGAGCTTCAGAACCTGAACGAGGTAGATGCCATGTTGGCGGAAAAGCTGGACGATTGGACTGAACAGTGGAAACGTGAAGGCCGACAGCAAGAAGCGGCGGCGATGTTGCTACGCTTTTTAAGCAAGCGGTTTGGAGCGGTTGACGAGGCGACCAGGGAAAAGGTGGAAACTGCCCCTCTGGAGCAGCTCGAAGCCTGGGGTGACCGGGTGTTGGATGCGAACTCGCTTGACGACGTATTTTTGTCGTCTGGTGGCTGAGGGATGTAGACGGCACCACATAGAGGCCATTCGTGAATGCTGGGCAACGGCGGATGCGCGCCTTGCGGCGCTTATCCGCCCTACGGATAGAAAGGCAATTTGCGCAGGGCGCAATCGGTCCGACCTTTCGAGGCGCGCAGATGGCGTTTTGACCTGGTTCACAAAACCCCGCCTGACCTCTTGCCCCCGCACATGCCCGGTGATAGTTTTCACCATCAGGAATCCACACCACAAGGAGCGATTATGGACCACCAACCCCCTATCCCACCCGAAACCCCATTCCTCCAGGAACCTTCAGCATGCTGAAGTCCTTATTGTTGGTCCTTCTGGCCCTTACCTCTGTGGGAGTTTGTGCGATGAGTCTTACCGATATCGGCAAAGTTTGCCTGTTTTCAGAAATGTCAGGGGTGCTGATGGCCAATGGGATGCCGGCGGCAAACGTCCGCCTGGTCCGAACGGCCAAGTGGCAATCAGAGCACCAGGATGAAACCACGACCGATGCCGACGGCCATTTTCACTTCCCGGAAATGACCGAGCGAACCGTCGCCAAGTTTCTACCGATGGAGTTTGTGGCTTCGCAAAGCCTGACAGCATTTTACGATAGCTCCGAAATCCAGATATGGCGCGGTATTAAACGAACATCGGAGCGTAATGCCGAGTCTCGCGGAACACCTCTCAATGTAACTTGTGAGCTTTTTGATGAGGAAAAGAGCATCACCGTGAACGGCGGACCAATTTTCAGTCGATGTAACTGGGATGTCAAACCGGACCCCTCTGAAGACTGGATATGGGAGAACGGTGTAGGTTCAGAGAAAGACTGACAAAAGGTATGCATTTAATACAAGGAGATGAGTATGCAAAACCCGCTAAGCCCAGCCCAAGCCGCTGTTCTCGCTCGAGACGTTTACTTGCTTTCAAAAGAATCATCCTACCGCGCCGGGCTCGAAGAATTTCAGCGACGCTATAAAAACATTTTCCAGTTTAACGATAACACTATGCTGACCGCCCAAACGGGAGGGCCCAGTTTTATAAAGTGCCGGACAGCGTTTGGGCTTTGCCTGACAGGTCGGGACCGTTTCGCAGGTCATTCGTTTCTGGTGTTCCGAGGCACCCACTACTTGGCCGATTGGCTGACCAACGCTAATTTCACTCTCGCTCGCTCCAGCAATAATCAGCCGGTACACGCCGGCTTTAGCGATGCGTTTAAATCCATTCGACCACAGCTATTGTCGCTAATGCCGAGCATTTCCGGTACCCAGATCCATTGCATTGGCCACAGTCTGGGCGGCGCGATCGCCAGCTTGTGCGCTGAATGGATCGAGTTGGCGTACCATAGAAAACCGTGCCTTTACACCTTCGGAGCGCCACGCGTGGGGTTACACGGCTTCGCCAGCACCCTGTCCAAAACATTAAGCTCGCCCAATATTTACCGGGTGTATCGCCGTTCAGACGTGGTGCCCTACGTCCCAATCTGGCCATTTCTTCACGCACCTTTGCAGGGCCAGACCTACCGACTCCCAGCGATCGGGACGATCCCAACCCTTCGCGACCACAGTATTGGCGAGTACGCCACCAGCATTGGCTCAAAAAACTGGCCGGTTCTGGCTGAGCCGAAAGGGTCAGGTTCGGACCGCGAAATTGAACATTGGTTATTAAGCAACCACCTGGTCAGTTTCAGCATTGATAGCCTCGAGTGGCTTGGGCGAGCACTGATTTATGTTCTAGAGCGCTGCATGGCTGGGGCGGCCCGCTTGCTGTCTGGCGCGGGATCGACGCAGTTGACGTTGCTGGATTCCATAGCAGTTATTCTGAACAAGGGCATCAAACTCGCTGACACCGTTTCTCGTTGGGTTCTATACCTGGTACGTAAAATCCTGATGCTGATTGGTCGGCCTGAAGTGGTGGAAAGTGCGGATATTAGCCGGACGTATTTGCGGCATATTCTGATGGAGCTGCAACACAAAGTGAACGCGTTGGTGCAGAGGGTGCTAAACCAGTCGTTAGTAAATGGACAAGCGGATTAGCAAACACGCGGACGTCCTCCGCACGGGTCCTTGGCCGTAGGGTGGCATAAGGGGCGCAAGCCCCGTCATCCACCGATTGGAGTCTGAAACGAAGCTGAGAATGGTGGATGACGGCCTTCGGCCTTATGCCACCCTACGCTGGACTTGGCAGGCCTGGGGTGATCGGGTGTTGGATGCGGGGCCGCGTGATGAGGTGTTTGCACTCGCTGGTAATTGAATGACGTTAGACGGCACCGCATGGGTGCCCTACACAGCTGACCAGCATCGTGGACTGTGATTCCCCGCAAAGGATGCCAACCACGTAGGGCACCCATGTGGTGCCGTTATTATAACGGCAAGACCTCAACCACCGCGGAATAGCTACCACGCCGCTGGCTTGCGGGCGGCGCGGCGTCGTCATCCTCGTATTCCACTTCCAGAAAGTACATGCCGGGCGCTTCAAAGGTTACGGTGACTTCACCCTTGGCATTTGTGGTGCCGGTGGTGGGCCGGGACTGATCGCGATATTTTTCCCCTTCCCTCACCAGGGTCAGGCTGGCGTTTTTTGCCGGTTGGCCGTCGAACAGAAAGCCGAACGTCACCGTCTCGCCAGTGTACAAGTCGTTCGGATGCAGTCCGGGTGCCCATTCTAGCCCTTGGCCGGTGGGTTTCAATACCGCGTCGGTGGGAGCCCCGGCGGTGACGAACACCTCGATGCGGTTTGCCGCGTCGGTGACCTGCAAGTCCGCAGCCTCTTGCGGAACCTGGTTGCGAAACTCCGCCTCTGTGCCGGTGCGCCCACGGCCGGGCCAGAAGTGGCGCTCGCCGTTTTCGTCGGTCCAGCGGGCGACCAGGGTGCGGCTCGCGCTGAACACCTTGTAGGTGCCCTCCTCTGTCAGGTTGAGGTCGAAGACGCTGCGGTACTTCAGGCGCTGGCCGTTTTGCAGCTCGATCTTGCTGGCTTCCGGGTTCCAGGCGGTCAGCCGTTCCAGTGGGTAGGCGTGATGGTCGGGATTGAAAATGCCGTTGGCAATCGCGGCATCAAAGGTGATCCATTCATTCTCGCCCGAGACGACCGTGGTGTTCGGTTTGATCCACAGGCGATGGGCTTGGGCCTGGGAGGCGAACAATGCCAGCGCAAGCAGGGTAGCAGTAAGCGTTCTGATCAGTTTCATTCGTTGGACTCCAATGTCAGGGTTATAGCGCCGAGCTCGTGCTCGCCCGCTTCGGTGGTGGAAAAAGATGTATCGGCCGGCAGAGTCAGAGGCAGCTCGACGGTTTCCCGGCCGCCCAGTTCACGGGCTGCTTCGACGACAATCGAGTAGCGCCCCGCCGGTAGTTGATTCAATCGCGTTCTGAAAGGCGTCAGGTCCACGGTGGTCTGCCCCGGTCGGCGGGTGGCTCCGGTAACACCGTCGATGGGAAGGTCCGCAAACCGGCCGCTGCGGCGCCACCATAGGCGCAGGTCCTTCAGCCATTTTTCGCCTTCCCGATTCGCCATTCGCAGGTCGTACCAGAGGGCGATGTCGAACACTGGCTTGCCCCGCTCGTCCGCCAACCAGATGGCAACGTAGGGTGCGTGATATTCGGCCACGGGCAGGCGCGGAATCTCCACCTGTAGTTGATCTTCGGCGCTGGCGTGCGCTGGAATGACCAGTAACAGAATGGGAATCAGAATGCCGGCCATGACCAATGGCCAGGTGGTTGTGCGTTTTTTGCTGTGCTTTTTCAAAAGAATGAGCCCCGTTATGGAAAACACGATACAGGCGACGGAAAACACATCGATGAACAGCCGCCATACCCAGCCGGTGTTCCGGCCTTTATGCAGGTCATTGAAGTAGGCAATCCAGCCCCGGTCGGTCACCTCCTGGTAGAAGGCCCCGGTTTCCCGGTCCACGGTGAACCAACGATCGCCTCCGGCGCGGGGAAAACTGGCATAGAATTCGTAGTCGCTCCAGGTCACCTCGGCCTCCGGGCGAATCCGGTCGCCGGTGGTATCGGCGTACCAGTGCACGAATGCACCCGGCAGCGGCTGGCCCTCTTCCAGCCGGACGAGCAACGCCTCCGGCACCTGGGCAGACTCGGTATGGACCTTGGCTTCACCGTCGATTTGCCCGGCGTGGTTGAGGGTGATGCCGGTGATGGCAAACAACATCATCCCTGCCAGGCAAATGGCGGAGCTGACCCAGTGCCAATTCCGCACGTTCCAAATTTTGCGGGTAAGCGACTGGGCCATTACAGGCTCCAGGCCAGGGACAGCCAGAGGCGTCGGCCGTCTTCCACATAGCCGTAGTCGTCCAGGTTGATCTCTTCATCGCCCAGGTTATAAATCCCAACACCCAGTTTGAGGCGTTCGGCCAACTGGTAGTTGCCGCCAAGGTCAATGGTGGTGTAGGACGGCGCAATCAAACTGTCCTGGGATGGCCCGGTAGTGGGCTGGCTTTCTTCGCCTCGGTAAATGACGCGCAGCCAACCGTTGAACGTGTCGGTCGGGCGCCAGGTAACCGAGGTCTGTACCATGTGCTTCGGTAGCTGATTCAGCGGGCTTCCGGCGTACTCCCCGGTTTTCTGTTCCGAGTCGGTATAGGTGTAGTTGCCACTCAGGGACCAGGCGTCGTTCAGGTCGGCGGAAGCGGTGATTTCAATACCCTGGGTAACCGCTTCGTCAATATTGATTCGCGTCGTAGGCAATGAACCGAACTGGTTGGGGCCGGCATCGCAAATCGTATCCGGGCAGGCCACGCGGGTAATCTTGTCCTCGAAAGCGTTGTGGAAAACCGTCAGTGAGGTGTCCAGGGTGTCGGCAAAGGTGGTGTAGATACCGAGCTCCTGACTGACAGACGTTTCCGGCTCCAGGTCCGGGTTGCCATAGACGTTGCCGCCGCGGCTGACCTGCCCCCAATCCGGTACTGTGGCGCGCAGGTCGGGCGCACTGTAGCCGGTAGACACCCCGCCCTTGAGGGTAGTGTCCCGGGTGATGGCCCAGTTGCCGTACAGGCGCGGGCTCCAGTGGCCGCCAAACTGGTCGTTGTCGTCATAGCGCAGGCCGGTGGTCAAGGAAAAAGGCGTGGCCACCTGCCATTCGTTTTCGGCGAACAGGGACCACTGGGAACCCTCAATCGTGGTGCGGTCGCTGACCTGGTTACTGGTGCGGTCGTCGAGTTTCTCTTGAAGATAGGAACCGCCGAAGCTCACGTGATGATCGCCCAACGGCAAGGTCCCGAGCGTCTGGAAGTCCGTGTTGGAAATGGCCATCGCCCTCGCCCGGTTTTCATACTCGTCACGTTTGACGTAGCTACGCAGCGTCAGGCGATCCCAACGGCCATTGTGGGTCAGCGCCAGGGTTTCACTGTCGTATTCGGTGGTCGAGGATTCCGGGCAACCGCGTCTATCACAGGCTTCACCGGGCGCCAGAGGCTCCACCGTTTTTCCCAGGGTCGCATCGATGACCTGGGACGCTTTGCCCGCCTCCAGAATGACTTCATGGTCATCCCCGGGGGTAAGCGCCAGCTTGACGTTCAGCGTGTCAGAGTCCTTACCGCGAAAGCCGCCGACGATGTCGTCTTCTCCGCGCTGGGTAAACCGACCGTTGACCTGTAAGCCCAGTACATCGGGAATGATGGAGCCGGCGGTAAACAGGTTGACCTGGTGAATGTTGCCGGACTCGCTGCGCTCCTGAACGGTGGTGTCCAGCCGGATTTCCGAGCGCCAGTGTTCCGGCGTTTTCTTGGTGATGATGTTGATCACCCCACCAATGGCGTCAGAACCGTACAGAGACGACATGGGGCCGCGCACCACTTCGATCCGCTCAATGGCCACCAGCGGTGGAGTCCACTCCCCTTCCACCCCCGGGCCGTCGCTATTGGGCCGGGTTTCCCGCGAGCTCTGGCGCTGGCCGTCCACCAGAATCAGGGTGTAGCTGCTGCCCATGCCGCGCAGACTGATGTCTTCCCGGTCTCCACCACCGGTGACGATGGCTCCGGGCACATCGGCAATGGCGTCCGTCACATCCCGGTAGAAACGCTGGGACAGCCGCTCACCGTCGATCACGCTGATGGACGCCGGAGCGTCTTTCAGTTCCTGCTCATGGCCACTGGCGGTAATGACGATGGTTTCCAGCGGAGCGAGCGCCAGTTGCCGTGGTGCGCTGCCCTGAGCCCACGCGGTGGTGGCGCCGACAGCAAGTAAAGCGACGGGCAAGACGTGTCGAATCAGTCCCAAGAATATTTCCTCCATTGCAACTTTTTGATAAACTTAATGAGAATTGTTTGCATTCGTAATGTAAACTCTTGCTGCTGCTCGCTCAATCAAGGGTATTTGGAATCACTCTTAAGCAGCGCTGGATAATCGCGAACAGGGGTATTGGTAATGAACGCAAAAATGATGAGGGCAATCCGGGTGTTTACCCGTACCGTGGAGCTGGGTCGAATGGGTGCGGCCGCTGAGGACCTGCACATGACCACCTCGGCGGTCAGTCAGCAACTGCAGAAGCTGGAAAGTGATCTGGGCCTCAGCCTGTTCAACCGCAACACCCGAAATCTGGTGCTCACGGAGGCCGGCAAAATTCAATACCAGTGCTGCCGCACCATGCTGGAAGTGGCCGAGAAGGCGCGGGAGGACATAGAGCAGCTGCAGGGCACCCCCTGCGGCACCTTGAAAGTCATAGCACCGGTGGGCTTTGGTGCGGGCCTACTCAGCGAGCCGCTCAAGCAGCTCACGCGGGAGTTTCCCCGGTTACGCCTGGACCTGAGCTTCGGTGACGAAAACCCGGACCTGATTGCCGCGGGCGCGGACCTGGCGCTGTGCATCGGCCCATTGGCCGATTCTTCCCTGGTAGCCCGACATCTGGTGGACTGGCATTTTGTGCTGTGTGCCGCGCCGGGGCATGCTCAACTGGCAAAGCCGATTGAACGCCCCGAGGGCCTGAGCGGGGAGGGTTACATTGCACATACCGTGCGCGAACGGCGATTCAACGACAGGCTGACCCACCACCTTACCGGCGAGGCGCTACCGCTACCCCGACCGCGAATTCGGGTGAATAATATGCAAGTGGCGATACAGCTTGTTCAGGATGGCGTGGGCTACGGGCTGCTGCCCGAGCCGGAGGTGCGGGAGGCGCTGCGCAGCGGCCGATTAATACAACTGTTACCGCAGTGGCGGGCACCCAGCTTCAGTGTTCATGCCCTGGCCCCCAGCCGCGACACCATGCCCGCGAAAACCCGCGCCGTCATCGACAGTCTGCAGCAGTGGTTTGACGACATATCAGAGGCCATGCCGGAGGTGGGGTGAGAGAGAAGCCTGGAGCCGAACGAGTCAAGCGGCACCGGCTTGCCTGGATTCCTGGGTCGCCATCCAGAGTGCAAAGGCATCTTTGTCACAGGGACGATGGAGACCAAAGCCTTGAGCGTAGCCGAAGCCAAGATCGGTAACGAAATCCAGCTGCTCGCGGGTTTCGATGCCTTCTACGATGGAGCGCAGCTTGAGCACCTTGGCCAGCTCCAGTACGGTGCGGGCAATCTCCTGGCTCTTTTTGGCGGAGTGGATTTTCTCAATAAAGCTCTTGTCCAGCTTAATGCCGTCCACAGGGAGGGTGCGCAGGTAGCTCAACGACGAGTAGCCAGTGCCGAAGTCATCCACGTAAATGCGGATTCCCAAATCGCGCAACCGATTCAGAATTTTGCTCGCCTCTTCGTCGCGTTCGATCAACACGCCCTCCGTGACCTCCAGACTGAGGTTTCGGCCGCTCAGCCCATAGGCTTGCAGGGTTTGCTGAATAAACGGCACCAGGTCAACCTGAAAGAACTCTTTGGGTGACAGGTTGACACTGATGGCGAACTCGCAGGGTACAACACCATTGGCCCGCCACTGCTGAAGCGCGGCGCAGGCCTGGGTGAGCATCTGGCGACCAATGTCGCCAATCAGCCCGGCCGCCTCGGCTACGGGGACAAAGTCTTCCGGGCTCATGACGCCCAGCTCGGGGTGGTGCCAGCGACACAGCACTTCACAGCCGCTCGGATTACCCGTCGGCACATCGGTGATGGCCTGAAAGTGGGCTTTCAAGTCCTGATTCTGAAGCGCTTTGCGCAGCTCGGTTTCCAGTCTGGCTCTGGAACGCTGCTCATTGCTGAGTGCCTGATCATAAATAAAGTAGGTGCCCTTCCCTGCCTCTTTGGCTTTATACAGAGACAGGTCGGCCTTACGAATCAGCGTATCCGCACTTTGCTCCTGGCCGGATTCCAGGGTAATACCGACGCTGGAGCCCACATCAAACTCAGTGCCACTCACAGTAAACGGCCGTCGTAGGCTTTCCAGAATGCGCTCGGCCAGGCTGGCGGCTGCGTTGTGGTCAGCCACGTGCTCGGCAAGCAAGATAAACTCATCGCCGCCGAACCGGGCCAAGGTATCTTCAGGGCGCAGCTGATCCTGAATGCGCTGAGAGAAAAGCCTCAATAAGCTATCGCCCACCTGGTGGCCATAGCTGTCATTAATGGTTTTGAAGTTGTCGATATCCATAAGCAACACAGCAAAAGGGGCTGGGTGCCGGCGAGTGCGGTGAATGGTCTGAGACAGACGATCCAGAAACAGCTCGCGGTTGGCGACGCCGGTGAGCTTGTCATGGAACGCACTGTGCTGAAGCTCTTTTTCCATGACTTTGCGGTCGTGGATATCCCGTCCGTAACCGAAGTAAAGGGTCTCCCAGTCCACTTTGACAAAACTCCACTCGACCCAACGGTGACTGCCGTTGGCGGTTTTGGTGCGGGCATCAAAGCTGACGTGGTTTTCTCCGTGAGACAGTAGACTGTTGATCTGCTTGACCACTTCAGGGCGGTCACCGTCACAAATAACGCTGAGAAATCGGCTGCCCCCCATGTCTTCGGGAGTTCGGCCCAGAATACGACTGGCTGCTGGGTTAACCTGCAAAAAGCCTCCCTGCTGGTCCAGGGTGCAGAGGATATCCGGTGAGATAGCAAAGAACTGCTCCAACTGCGCCTTCTGATAGGCGTTTTGGAAGGACTCCTCCCGCAGCCGACGGATCAACTGGGACAACCGTCCGGCCTTGTCCAGGCTGAAGATCAGGGCCAGAACGCAGCCGACCAGGATAGCGCTGATCAGTGCCCCCGCCCAGGTAATCCCCTCAATGTGCTCGTTGTCCGCTGCCGATTCCATGGTGTCATGCAGCCCTATCAAGGCATTGCCTCCCAGCACCACCAACGACAGGGTGATGAGGGCTACGAGCGCGACGATCACGGCGGTCAGTTTTTTGCCCGGCATAGGGGTATTAACCTCTCCAGTATTTGGTGAGTGTTGGGGTGATATGGGTTATTGGGGGAGTCTTACAAACGATTGGATGGTCAACATAGTAACATAAAGATGAATAATGCGCCACCCCGGTGCAGAAGTGCCGGTTTTCTGCCGGTGTGGTGAGGTGTCGGGGTGAACCGTTGGTTTACGGCGGGTGTGGAGTTCAGTTGGGTTTTGGGGTTGCGTTACGGCGGATGCGCCTTCGGCTTATCCGCCCTACGCGGCCTGCCGTGCTATCTGCCGTAACCACACTTTTCGGTCAAGGTTTGTAGGCCTTGATGGCCTTGTCCTGATGGTTCTGCTTTTTGAGTTCGGCGGCGATGTCGGATTTGGTGGCTTCGGCCAGTTCGGTAATGTGATCGTTGAGGCGCTGGATGTCAGCCACCTGGTCGCGGAAAGCCTGCTCCTGGCCGGCCTTGGCCACTTCGATCAGAAACTCCCCGTCATTGACCTTCTCTAACAGCGCTTCACGCTCTTCGCTCAAGGCCGAGAACTCGTCCCAACGTCCGGTTTCGGCCAGAGCCTGCAGGGTTTCAATGTGAGCCTGAAGCTGGTTCAGGGGCGCCAGGAGGTCATCGTCTCGGGTCATTGATGGGCCTTTACAGGAAGTTGAATAAGTTCAGGTTGCTGACTTTGACGAAGGTCTGTTGGGCGGCGCTCAGGATAAAGCTCTGCATCTGCAGGCGGGTGGAGGCCTCCGCAACGTCAACATCGCGCACCTGGCTGAGCAGCTCTTCGCTTTGCAGCTTGGTGTCGCTATTGAGGTTACGGACACTTTCCAGGGTATTCAAGCGCGCGCCGATTTCGCCCTGCACTTCGGATACCCGGTCGAGTCCGGTGTCCAGGTTGGTGAGGGTTTTCGCCACCAGCTCACGCATGTTCTCCTTTCCTTCATCGGTACCATCGTAGGCGTGCAGGGCCTCGCTAAAACGCGACAAGGTGGTGAGCAGGCCCTGCTTGTCGGTGCTGCGCACCTGGAAACCGTCCCCCGGAACCGCCAGCTCGCCGTTGGTGGCGGTGGTGCCGGCGTTCTGGGTGGCGAAGCCAAAGGCCGCGTCAGTGTTAGCGGTGCCGCTGCGCACTGTTAGGTTCTGGCCGTTGGGCACCTGCAGGCCGGTGGCGTCCACCGTAATGCCCAGATTCGCCAGTTTGTCGGCATTGTCGGCCGCACCGCTGCCGCCGACGGTCTCCACAGAGCTGGACAGGGCCGCCGCCAGATCCGCAGCGTTATTCACCGCTTGGTCCAGCACCAGAGTTTCGGTTTTTCCGCCCACGGAGAGGGTGATGGTTTCCGGCCCGGCACTGAAGTCCGTCGGGGTCACGGCGCCAAAGTCCAGAGTGCTGGGCACCGCCGCTTCGCCGCTGTAAGGCTGGCCACTGACGGTAAACTGAATGCCGTTCAGCTCGATGGGTTCGCCGGACCGGTAAGGGGCGTTCTCTACCAGCACCCGCCCTTTATCATCGGTAATGGTGTAGTTGGCAGCGGCCGGCGTAACATTTTCCGGCGCGTTGAAAGTGATCTCCATACCGCGCGGAGAAAACTTGTCGAACGCTTCCTGATCGACAATGCGGCCGACGCTGATTTTCGCCGGGGGCACCGCCAGGTTGTCGCTGTTCGCTCGGGTGTTAAAGGTATTGTGGCCGCTGGGCACATCCACGAACAACCGCTTGCCGGAATCCGACACCGGAATGGTGACCGACTCCGAGAGCTGAATATTCAGCTGCCCCTCATCGCCCTGATAGGTAAAGTTGCCCTGTCCTTCGTCCACAAATGGCGCTTCGCCGCCCTGGTGGCCGCCAAACATGTACTGTCCGGAGGCGTTGCGGCTGTTTTGCAAGTTGAGCAGCTCTTCAATGCGGGTATCCACTTCCGCTGCCAGGGCTTTGTAGTTACTGGCATTTAGGGTACCGGTATTACCGGCCTGGACGGTCAGCTCTTTGATACGCTGGATGACGTTGACGACCGCTTCCAGCGCCACCTCTTCCTGATCCAGGCTGTTCTCGGCGGCATTGATGTTTTTTTCATACTGCTCCAGACGCCCGAGATTCTGGGTCAGGCGCAGAATGGTTACCGCCGCCACCGGGTCGTCCGCCGGACTCAGCACCCGCTTGCCCGTGCTGATCTGTTCGCTGGTTTTATTAACCGCGGACTGGGCATCGCGCATGCCGATGTCGGCGATATTGTAAATCTGTGAGGTGGAAACGCGCATGGGTAAAACCTCAGTCAGATGGAATTCAACAGGGTGTCAAACAGGTCCCGCGCGACGCTGATCACCCGGGAGTTGGCGTTGTACACTTGCTCGTACTTGATCAGGTTGGCGGCCTCCTCATCAAGATTGACGCCGCTGATGCTGTCACGCAGGCTCTGGGTCTGCTGCATCAGGCTCTCCGCCGCCTGGCGATTGCTTTTGGCCGAGGCGCTTTCTGTGCCGACTTTTTCCACCAACTGGCCGTAGGCATCGCTCAGGCCCAGCTTCCCGTCGCCGAGAATTTTGGCGGTTTCTAGAGAGGCCATGGCCAAGGCGTTGCGGTTGTCGTTGGTGGCGTCGTCATTGAAGTCCAGGGTAAAACTATCGCCCGCCTTCGGCTGACCTTTAATCACGGCCTGATAGCCCAGAAACGCCGACGGTGCAAAATCCTCCGCATCGCTGTCGCCAAACAGCTGGCTGCCCGAAGGGGCGGTCTGCAGCTCAATGCCCTCGCCCATCACCAGATCCACCCGGCCACCGACGGTGACCTGGGATTGCTGACCCGCACCGGTGCCGGTCAAACGCACGTCAGGGTTGCCGGTGCCGTCGTTGACGCTCAGCTGGTTCTGGCCTGCGGCGCTTGCCTCCAGCCGAACATCTATATCCACCCCGGAGGAGTTCACCACTCGCAATTCCAGCTCGCCGGTGACCGGATTGGCGGCGGCCTCGGCGCGGAAGCCCAAGGCCTTGAGGTTGTCGTTCTCTTCAATGCGCTGGGCCAGGTAGTCCTGAAACGCCACCGGATCGGTCTGCGGATCGGGCACAGCGCCGGAGAGTACGCCGCCGTTGTACTCCAACAGCGCTTCACCGTTCAGGGTTATCTGGAACGGTGCGCTGGTGTCGTCAAAACGGAAGTCCGTCAGGGTCGCGCTGGTAAATGCATTGGCGGATACCCCCGGCATACGGCTGAGCTCATCCGCCAGCAGGCCGGCAGACATGTTCGGCTGCGTGACCACGATGCGAGTGCTTGTGTTACCGGTTTGCGGATCGGTGATCCGGAAGCGCAGTTGCTCGACCGGATAGCCATTGGGCTGCGCCGGGTCGCCGGCGGGAATGCCGGTCTGAGCGGTGCGGCCGTCGGGTAGGCCAAGCCGGGCACCGTCACCGGTGACGCGGGTCTGCCCCAGGTCTTCCCCAAACAGGGCGTTATCCTGCCCCGGCACAAAGCGCTGCTCTCGCACCGGAGGCTCCAGGTGCTTGGGGTTGGCCGGATCCGAGTTGTCCAGAATGTCGTAGGTGGTTTCCGAGGTGAAACGAACTAACAGCGGCGGTGACAGTTGGCCGTCGGTGGCGAAGGCCGGCAGAATCTCGCCGTTGGCGTCCACCTTGCTCAGCACTTCACCCTGACTGATGGTCCCGGTACCCGCATTGGCCGTATCGGCATTGGTGCGCACCGGAGAGGCAAACGCCAAATCCTCCGGGCGGCTCAGCCGGGTCTCCATAAAGCGCGCCGCATTCTTGGTCGGCTGTAGAGTGAAGGTATCGTTGCCCTGGAAGGATCCGCCCTCAAGGGTCACTTTCAACCCGTCAAATTCGAAGCTTTGCGGATAGCTTCCGGTCAGGGAGCCCTGACTGACAATCTCGTTGTCGCTTTGGCGGGTGATAACGTAGTTGTTGGTGTTATCCAGAATCTTGAAGTCATAATCGCTGGCGCTGAGCTGACTGATGTCGGTAATCTCAATCGACATCCGCCGGTCGTCCGGGGCGGCGTTATTGCCGGACACAAAGCGGTCACCGATCAGCTCCGGATCGTTAATGTCGCGAAACAGCCGTTGGCCGTAGTCGCCGTCCAAGTCCAACCCTTGCAGTTGTTGCTGGTTAAAACTCTCTGCCACGGCCATGGACACCCGGCCGAGCTCATTTTTGGCGGTTTGCAATACGCCGTGCTGGAAGTCCACCAAGCCACCGAGCTGACCGCCAGACAATTGATCCGTCACATCAAAGCGCCGCTGGCCTTTGCCCACGGTCACTTCGCCGGCGTTGCTAACTTCAAACTGATTCGCCGAGGTGCCCACCACCAGAGCTTGCCCCTGCCCCAAAAACACATTGACCGTGTTGGGGCCTTGCTGCACAGCCGTAATGCCCACCAGCTCGGACAGTTTGCGTAGCGCTTCGTCCCGTTGGTCAAGCAGGTCATTGGGGTCGTTCCCGGTACCCGGCAGGGCTTTTTCCGCAATGGCCTGGTTGAGATCGGCAATGTTCTGCGCGTAGTCGTTAATCTGGACGGTCAGAGAGTCCATTTCCCGAATGACATTGCGTTCAATGTCCGCCAGGCGGTCATACAGGGTATTGAACCGGTTGGACAGACTTTCCGCCTCGGTGACCACCAACTGCCGCGCCGGGGAGGACGACGGATCGTCCGCCGCATTCTGCACCGACGCAAAAAAGCTCTTCAATCCGCCCGCCAGACCGGTGGTTTCGTCGGCGAACAGACGGTCGATTTTCTGCAGATTACCGCTGTACTTGTCCAGAGAGTTAAAGTTCGTCGTGTCCGTACGCAGTTGCTGCAACACAAACTGGTCGGTAATGCGCGCAATGGACTGAGTGCTCGCACCGCTGCCCACATAGCCCGCACTACCCAAACGCTGTTCCGGCCGCGCCACGTCTTCGGTGCGCTGGCGAGTGTAGCCCTCGGTATTGGCGTTACTGATATTGTGACCCGCCGTGCGCAAAGCCGCCTGGCTGACGCGCAAACCGGAGATGGCGGTATTCAGTATTCCGGACATGGTGGCTTACCTATCAGGCATCGTTCGGGTTAGGGGCGTCATTGCGAACCACGGTCATCAGCGGTTCGGTGCGCATCAGGGTCTTCAGTTTTTCCGCGTAGGCGGGGTCGGTCGCATAGCCCGCGTCCTGCAATCCTTCCACGTAGCGCTCCGCATCGTCACCGGCTTTCAGAGCCTCCTGATAGCGCGGATTGTCCTGCAGGAACTGGACATAGTCGGTAAAGCTCTGCTCATAACTGTCATAGCGACGGAAATCCGCCCGCTCCACTTGCGGCAAGCCGTGGCGGTATTCAATGGTGGAGACGTTGATGCGATCCCCTTCCCAGCGTCCGTCGGCTTTGATATTGAACAGATTGTGGCTGTTGGAACCGCTGCCGGTATGAATCACATGCTGACCCCAACCGGTTTCCAGTGCTGCTTGGGCAATCAGTGCCTGTGGGGCCACACCAAGCTGCTCCGCCGCTTTAACCGCATGGGGCCGGATGCGCTCCACAAACTCGGCCGGGCTGTTCGCCAGAGGGG
Source organism: Marinimicrobium sp. (assembly GCF_002695945.1). Taxonomy (NCBI): domain Bacteria; kingdom Pseudomonadati; phylum Pseudomonadota; class Gammaproteobacteria; order Cellvibrionales; family Cellvibrionaceae; genus Marinimicrobium; species Marinimicrobium sp. Next base: position 24,588 of record NZ_NZQP01000017.1, read on the forward strand.
CTTTGCCGCCAGTGACCGGGGCGGTCGGAACCGAGAGGTTAGACTGACGTTCCAGCCGGCTGGTATCCATGGATTCCGCTTTCTGCGGTTTAAGCTTGTCGCCGTAGGCCCTTTCCATCTGTTGATACAACATTTCCGCCAGACCGAGACCCCGGCCTTTGGTCAGTTCCAGGGACATCTGCTGGTCGAGCATTTCCTTGTGGAACTTGCTCTCCTCGCTGCTGAACAGACTGTCTTTGCCAAACACTTCGTTGGTAGCGCGCATCTGTTTGAACATCTGATGTACAAACATGGACTCAAACTGGCGAGCCACTTCCCGCAACGCCTCCGGGTCGCCGTTGCGACCTTTGGCGCGCAGGGCTTCCATGCCGTCGTTGTTCAGCAGACTGTCCTGCACTTGCTGACGAACGTGTGTTGTATCGAGCGGAATCATCAGATCACCATCAACTGGGCTTTAAGTGCACCGGACTGTTTGAGCGCTTCCAGAATGGCCATCAGGTCACCGGGAGAGGCACCGACGTTATTCACCGAGCGAACAATATCTTCCAGCGTATTGCCCGGTGCGAACTTGAACATCGGGTTGGTTTCTTCGGTGATTTCCACATCACTGCCCGGCAGAACAACGGTATCGCCTTCGCCCAGTGGGTTGGGTTGCACGGCGGTATAGTCTTCCGAAATGGAAACGGTCAGATTGCCGTGGGTGACCGCCACCGGGGAGACGCGCACATGCTGGCCCACCACGATGGTACCGGTGCGTGAATTGATAACCACCTTGGCCGCTTCCTCACCGGGCTCGACCTCAATGTTTTCCAGCAGGGAAATAAAATCTACCCGATGTGATGGATCCTGAGGCGCACTGACCGAGACCGACACCGCATCCTGGGCGCGGGCGACATCCGGCCCCAGCATTTCGTTGATGCTCTGGACGACCCGGTTGGCGGTGGTGAAATCCGCACGGTTCAGGTTGAGCACCACCGGCTGTCCGGAACTGAAATTGTTTTTGACCTCTTTTTCTACCGTGGCACCACCGGGGATGCGACCCACGCTGGGGACGTTGACGGTAATCCGGGAACCGTCCCGACCTTCAGCGCCAAAGCCACCCACCACCAGGTTGCCCTGAGCCAGAGCGTANACNTGGCCNTCNGGGCCTTTCAGGGANGTCATCAACAGNCTGCCGCCGCGCANGCTNGTGGCATTACTGATGGAGGACACCGTNACATCNATGGTCTGGCCGGGTTTGGCAAAGGCCGGCANTTCCGCCTGAATCATCACCGCGGCGACGTTTTTGGTCTGCACCCGNGTACCCGGCGGAACGGTGATGCCAAACTGCTGCAACATGTTGTTGAAGGATTGAATGGTAAACGGCGACTGGTTGGTCTGATCCCCCGTGCCATCCAGACCGACNACNAGGCCATANCCCACCANTTGGTTGGAGCGCACGCCGGCGACCGTGGCGATGTCTTTGATACGCTCGGCCTGAGCCAGGGTACTGGCCACTGCCAGCAGGGNCGCGATCAGAATACGATGGATCATGGAAAATCCTCTCACAGGTTCAGCCTCGCTCAGAATGGCCAGTAACCGCTGTTAAAAAACCGGGACAACCAGCCCATGGACTGNGAGTCCGCCAGGGTGCCGGTGCCGCTNTAGGAAATCTGGGCATTGGCCAGCCGNGTGGANGGNACCGTGTTATCNGGCGATACGTCGTCNGGCCGAACNATGCCGCTGATGCGAATAAATTCATCGCCGCGGTTGATGGTNATCCACTTNTCNCCGCGNACCACCAAGCGCCCCGTTGGGNANNACNTCCGCTACGGTCACGGTNATATTGCCTTNCAGNCTNTTGCTNTGATCGGCNCCNGCNTCNCCNCTGAAGGNACGGTTCTGNCTCAGNTTGGTNTCNANCGTGTTNCCGCGAAAACTNGGGTTNGTACCCAGCAGCGGNCCNGCGTTGAAATCCAGNTCNCTTTCNTTGTCCACNGAAACNCCGGANCTNTTNCTNGANACNGTNCGNTCGGNNAGNGTCACNGTGATGATGTCGCCGACGTTCAACGCCTTGCGGTCGGTNTACANCGCCATNCCATAGTTNCCNTGNTACAGNGANCCTTCGGTNCGCTGNGGCACNCTNGACGCNGTNGGNATGGTNGCCGCGTANTACGGNTCGCCNGGCACCGGCCGNTCGTANGTNANNCACGCCGACACGCTCNCNNCCAGCAGNAGCANNGCANCNCGGGCGANCAGTTTGNTGGCAGCAGCGNATCAGNGCNNCGGTGAGTCATGGCAGAAGGCCTCGTTACANNGTCTGGTTAATGTACTGNAGCATCTGGTCCGCGCTGGANACNACNTTGGAGTTCANCTCNTANGCGCGNTGNGTGGAAATCATATCCACCATTTCCTGCACGATGTCCACATTGGAGCTCTCCAGCATGCCCTGCTTGAGNGACCCCATGCCCTCTTCCGACGGCGCCCCAATCACCGGNTTGCCACTGGCCACGGTTTCGACATAGAGGTTGCCACCGATCGCTTCCAGACCGGACGGATTGATAAAGTCCGCCAACTGAATCTGACCGATTTCCTGAGGCTGCGGATCGTCGGTGAAGTGCGCGGAGACGATGCCGTCTTCACTGATATTGATCTGGCTGGTGTTCTCCGGAATCACGATACCCGGTTCAATCAACAGGCCACTNTTGGTGACCAGCTCCCCTTCGCCGTTGATCTGCAGCTGACCGTTGCGGGTNTANGCCAGATTTCCGTCGGGCTGAAGTACCTGGATAAAGCCGCGACCATTGATGGCCACATCCAATGCCTGNTCGGTCACTTCGAGNCTGCCNGGNGTAAATTCTTTCTGCGTCGCGACAACTCNNACNCCGGTGCCCAACTGCAAACCGGAGGGCAACTCNTTGTTCTGGTTGGCAAGGCCGCCGGGCTGGCGCTGGGTTTGATACAGCAGGTCCTCAAACACCGCACGGTCGCGCTTGAAACCCACCGTGCCCACGTTGGACAGGTTGTTGGAGATGGTGGTCAGTTGTTTGTCCTGAGCACTCAAACCGGTTTTGCTGACATACAGTGCTGCGTGCATGGTGTGTTCTCTCTGTCGGGTATCTGCTTCAGTGCTTGCCGCCTTGCGGCAAAGTTTTTCCGCCTTGGGCCCTAAATCCGACCCTTGGCATTACGTTACTAACCGTTTTGCAATAGCCGTGCCGAGGTTTCCGAATTCTGCTTAACGGTCTGCATCAGCTTCAGTTGCATTTCGTACTGACGAGACAGGCTGAGAATCTGGGTGAACTCGTTCACCGCGTTGACGTTGCTGCCTTCCAGAAAGCCGGTGGCCACACTCACCTGGGCATCGGCTGGCGCGGGTACGCCACCGTCCAGACGGAACAGGCCGTCCTCACCTTTGGACACCTCGGCCAGGTCCGGATTGACCAGCTTGATCCGGTCAATCTCCACCATGGCCTCGGGNCCCAGACCTTGAGCCACAATTGACAAGGTGCCATCGGTGCCGATTTCCAGCTTTTCCAGCGGCGGCAAAGCGATCGGACCATCGTTGCCGATGACCGCCAGGCCACTGCCGTTGCGAAGAATACCCAGGGGATCAATGTGCAGGCCGCCGGCGCGGGTGTAAGCCTCGGTGCCGTCCGGTGCCTGAACGGCGATAAAGCCATCGCCCTGGACAGCAATGTCGTGATCCCGCCCNGTNGCNTTCATGGGCCCGGGCTCAAAATTCGTGGCCGGCCGCTCGGTCAGGGCATAGGCGCGGGTGGGATGACCATCACCGTAGTACACCGGCATGCTGCGGGCCTGAGCGAAGTCCGCCCGAAAACCGGTGGTGTTCAGGTTGGCCATGTTGTTGGAGTGGTTAGTCTGCGCCAGCATATTGTGCTTGGCGCCGGTCATGGCGATGTAGAGCGCTTTATCCATGGTGTATTCCCCCGATGGGTGCGGAAAAATTGTCGCTTTTTGGGCCGTTGGGGGATGTTTTGCAAGATGGGTGCCAGANTGNCGGAAAATCGTGGTCAAGGGGTTGTGTGGTGGTGAAGNGCGTNGGGCACCCATNTGGTGCCGTGTTGTCCGGAGGGCGTNTGGTGGTGTTTGGTGGATGGTGGGGTNACGGCGGATGCGCGCTTTGCGCTCCGAGGCGTCGGACCGATCCGCCCTACGCAAACTGNCGTGCGATCCGCCGTTACCCCACTTTCGTTAANCCCGNTTANCGCAGGTTAATGATGGTCTGGGTCACCTGNTTGGCGGTCTCGATGGTTTTTGAGCTCGCCTGGAAGTTACGCTGGGCAATGATCAGGTTCACCAGCTGAGTGGACAGATCCACGTTGGACTCCTCCAACGCGCCGGCATTGACCGTNCCCAACTGGGCNGTGCCCGGNGNNCCGATCACCGGCTCACCGGAGTCNGNNGTTTGCACCCANGAGGTGTCNCCCACCGGNNTCAAGCCTTCCACGTTNTTGAAGTTGGCCAGNGCCACCTGTCCGAGAACGTCCGCTTCGCCATTGGTAAAGCGCGCNAAGATGGTACCGTCTTCACTGATATCCACCCCNGACANGCGCCCAGTGGTGTANCCGTTNTGATCCTGCTCTTCCACACCAAAGTCGGTGCCGAACTGGGTGGTGCCATCCAGAGAAATCTGGAAGTTNGANCTGCTGGGCGGCTCNGTNACCGGNANCTGNCCNCCNTGNANCACGTTNAGAGGGCCCNAGNGCNCCGGCGGCNGNNCCNTCNTCNTTGTTNGGNNTCCAGTTGGAAATCANCATGTCNTCNGTCANGTCNTCATTNAGCGANCCATCNCTGTTGAAGTGNACATTGAACGACGCCATGGTCGGCTGAGAGTTCTCCGGNGCCGGCAGNGACGGGTCCGGNTCGCCAACGTTCTGGCCATCCACCTGCACGTACATCATCCACTGGTTGGGNGAGGTNTTCGGATCCGCCGGGTCGTAGGGCTGNCGNACNAAGTATTGCTCCAGGGTATGCGGATTACCCAGGCTGTCGTAGATGGTTGAGGTNGTGGAGTGGTTGTAGGTGCGCTGATCGTTCGGNTCAAACGCGTTGATGGCCACNTCGTTAAAGCTGTCTTCGGTCAGNGGGGCNAACAGGTTACCGACACTGGGTGTNGTNCTGTTCAAGCTNATNCCCTCGTCCATCAGNACGTTCAAACTACCCCCGATCACTACGTCGGTGCTGTTGGTGTTCACCGTCTGAGTACCCGTNCCGGTACGACCAATCACATCCAGCGTGCCGGGAGGCTGAATGCCAGTAAAACCAAAGCGCAGATCAGTGCCCACACGGGATACGATCTCCAGATCACCGGTGCTGTTCACCTGGGCACTGATGCCGGCCAACTGGGAGGTNCCCANATTGTTGATTTCGTTNGCCAGNCCATCNANTGTGGTGGAGTTCAACTGCACNCCGTTAAGNGNGAANTTGTTGTTNCTGTTGTNAAACGAGCCNCCCACNATAGTCGCCTCGGTNCGCGCTGAGGCGGTAATNCCNGGNAGNGCNTTCANCTCNGANGCGGTNTTNGCNGCAGAGGCNCCCTCTTCGCTGGTGAAGTTGACGATATCACCATTTTCACGGAGGAACTCGAAAATCTGTGCCTGGTATCCGTTGCTGACNTCNGGTAAGCCGGGGTCGGATGCCGGTGCNCCCGTTAGCGCGGTGGACAGCGGATTGGCGCCGGTCACATTGTTGATATCCAGCGTGGAGTTGACCCCTTCGGTNAGATCCTGAAACAACAGGTTACCGCCGTCGGCCACTGCCTGGACNTTGATCGGTGCNGCGGCACCAAAAATCTGNCTGTTGATCAGATTGGCAATGTCTTGCACGGAGTTGGCGGTGGAGGANTCCAACGTTATGGAAACAGTGCCGTTACCAGAGGCCGGCTGGGACCCGCTCAGTTGAATATCAAATGTCGTGTTCTGCGCTCCAAAGTCAATGGGCACTGCTATGGCACCCACATCCGTGGTGGTGGAAGTCGCTTCTTTGAGGCCAGTCTGTGCAATGCCCATCGCGGCGCCATCGGTACTGAACTCCAGACCGCTGCTTTCCAGCACAGCCGCATTCGCATCCAGGTTGAAACGCCCTTCCGACACGGTGGTTTGCCGTGGAGCCTGTACGCTGACATCCACTTGCAGATCGCTCAAGGTGCCATTCAGGTTGCCTGCGTCATCAGCGGCAAAGCCCTGCAGGCGAGCGCCATTGTTGGCCACCATAAACCCCTCATCGTCCAGACCGAAGGCGCCGGCNCGAGTGTACTGTCGGTCCCCACCATTGCTGGTGACAAAGAAACCCGTGCCGTTAATGGCCAGGTCCAGAGAGTTGTCGGTAAACACCCGATTACCCTGACTGAACTGCTGGCGAATGTTTTGTAGGTTTACACCACTGCCGGGGGTGTTGGCCGTAGTGCCGAGAATACTACCGGCGTAGATATCACCGAACTCCACTCGGGACGACTTGAAACCGGTGGTACTGGCGTTGGCAATATTATTACCGGTGACGTCCAGGTCGGAACTGGCGGCGCGAATGCCACTGAGCGCAGTATTGAAAGGCATGGTTTTATCCTCGTCTTAACACCGTGGAGCGTTTAGTTGAATTGTTTGACGTCGCCGAGATTGACGGCACCGATTCCAGCGAGATTCAGCGTCAACTGACCATCATCTCCCAGAGTGACACTNTTNACATTGGCACTGAGTGCAGTCTCGAGCTGTTCGCGATCGCCGTTTTGCATGGCGAGCACTTCAAAGCGGTAATCTCCGGCNGGCAAGGGCTCTTCACTGCCCACCCAATCGAGCAGNTCGCCATTAATCTCCATATTCTGACCGTCCCAGCGGAACGCCANCTCACCTTCCGGCTGAGCACCCANAGGCACTTTGGAAACCAGCTCACCGGAGGGGTTGTAAACGTTCAGTTGCATATCACTGGCGGAACTTTCCAGATTCACCGAACCGCTGATAATGCCGCCTTCAAACAGCTGCGTGGTTTCCGAGGGCACCGTAACCTGACGACCTACCAANGAGGACGCTTGCAACGCCTGATTGGACATGAAGGAACCGCTGAAATCTTCGAATTTGCTATTCAGACGCTCCAGCCCTTCAACGGAGCTGAACTGCGCCAGTTGCGCGATAAACTCGCCGTTATCCTGCGGCGACAGCGGGTCCTGATTGTTCATCTGGGTGATCATCAGCTCCAGAAAAGCCGACTGCCCCAACTCATTGGTTTTTTCCTCATCCTTGTTTTTGTTGGCAATGTTCAGATTGCTCAGGATGCTGTTGGCGGCGTTGTCGTTGTTGACCTGATTCATGGCTCGATACCTTCAGTAAGTCCAGTCAGTCCTTATTGACCCAGGGTCAGCGCACGCTGAACCATCTGCTTGGCGGAGTTCATCACTTCCACGTTCATCTGAAACGAACGGGAGGCGGAAATCATGTTGGTCATCTCTTCCACCGGATTGACGTTCGGGTAAAACACATAACCCTCTTCNTCGGCCTGGGGATGATCGGGCTCGTAGCGACGCTGCAGCGGCGCATCACTTTCCACAATGCCCATCACCTGAACACCGCGGCCAGCCGGCTCTTCCGCCCACTGGTTCCCGCCCTGCATTTGCAGCTNTGCATCNCGCTGCATCTGGGCAAACACCGGCTGACGGCTGCGATACACCTGATCCACGCTGGAGCTGGCGGTCTGGGCGTTGGCCAGGTTGCTGGCGGTGGTGTTCATGCGCACGGTCTGCGCGTTCATGCCGGAACCGGCGACATCAAAAATATTGACCAGAGACATACCTTAACTCCCCTACCCGTTTACTCGCCGCGCAGCGCGCTGGTGAGNCCTTTGAATTTNCCGTTCAGGAACTGAAAGCTGGCCTGAAAATCCAGGGCATTTTTCATGTATTCCGCGTGTTCGATGTGCTCTTCNACCGTGTTGCCATCAATGGAGGGCTGCTGGGGTACCCGGTATTTGGCATCCGGGTGGCCGGNTTCTTCAAAGCCNCTCAGGTGCCNGCCGTGNGTGGCCGCGAGATTCACGCCCGAGCGCCCANNGGTCTGGGCTTCCAGCGCCTGCCGGAAATCCAGATCTTTGGCTTTGTAATTGGGGGTATCCACATTGGCCATGTTGTCGGCCAGCAGCTCCGCCCGCTGCGCACGCAGCTTGAACGCGGATTCGTGAACGCCCANGGCAGATTCGAAGGATATGGCCATTGGTTTTACTCCAAAGCGGCAAAGTCATTAACACTTACAAGGAGTANAGCAATGCCTGTGCCAACGCCANAAGGCCAACCANGAAGTTTTNTAACTNNTTGAAATAAAAGGAATTACTGGAAGTTAATATGGCTTGAACTACTTGCGTTGGACCAGGGGGATCCGGGGGAGAGAAAAAAGCGGTAAGGCCGGAGAGGCAAAGCGGCAAGGGTTTTCCGCTTGAGGAAAGGCCCGGGCCAAGGCGGCCCGGGCACCGCTCTTACACCACGCGTACGGAGACCACGTGCTCGACNGAGGAGACGGCCTGCACCACCGCTTCAGTGGGCGCCTGCTCCAGGTCGATAATGTTATAGGCAATCTCGCCCCGGCTCTTATTGACCATNTCAATCACGTTGATATCGTGGTCCGCCAGTACCGACAGCACATGGCCCAGAACGCCCGAGACGTTCTCGTTACAGAAGGTCAGGCGTGAACCCAGCTCGCCGGTGCGCTCCATGCTNACTTCCGGGAAGTTCACGGCGTTGCGGATGTTGCCGTGCTCCAGGTANCCCTTGAGCTGCTCGGCGGCCATNACCGCGCANTTGTCTTCNGCCTCNAGGGTNCTGGCGCCAATGTGCGGCATGGCGTAAACGTCATCCCGGGACAGCAGGCAGGGNTCCGGGAANTCGCACACGTACTGACGCAGGCGCTTCGCCTCCAGGCTACGGACAATCGCTTCCGGCTCGACAATGGCATCCCGGGCNAAGTTCAGCAGCACCGCNCCTTCTTTNACGGACTTGAGGGATTCGTCNTTGATCAGGTGTTTGGTNGCNTCAATGGCCGGCACATGCAGGCTGATGAANTCNGACCGGCTCAGTAGCGACTGCAGGTTGTCCGCCCGGCTCACCTGGCTGGGCAGGCGCCAGGCCGCTTCCACCGACAGCGCCGGATCNTAACCGACCACGTTCATNCCCAGCGCCAGGGCGGTTTCGGCCACCAGNGANCCGATCGCGCCCAGNCCCACAACGCCCAGGGTTTTGCCCATCAGCTCGGAGCCGGCGAAGTTGGACTTCTGCTTNTCCAGCAACTTGCTCATTTCNTCGGCATCGGTCATGTCGGTGAGCGTCTGAACGTANTTCATGCCCGGAATGATGCCGCGCGAGGCCAGCAGCATGCCNGCCAGCACCAGCTCTTTTACCGCGTTGGCATTGGCNCCGGGGGTGTTGAACACCACCACACCCTTCTTGGTGTAATCCGCCACCGGCACATTGTTGACGCCGGCNCCGGCGCGGGCCACGGCCCGTACGCTGGCNGGCAGAGACTCATCGTGCAGNTTGTGGCTGCGCAGNATGTAAGCATCCGGCTCATTGATGTCGCTGGCGACTTCGTAATGGTCACGGCCAAAGCGATTCAGGCCGTTGACGGAGATTTTGTTGTANGTCTTGATCTTGAACATAAGTCTTCCTGTCTTTGTCGTGTCGACGGGTTANCCGTCGTTGCGTCTGCCCGATCAGGCGGTTTGTTCGTAGGCCCAGGTCAACCAGGGCAGCAGCGCTTCAATATCGGCGGTTTCCACCGTGGCACCGCACCAGATACGCAGGCCCGGAGGTGCGTCGCGGTAGGCGCCGATGTCGTAAGCCACCCCTTCCTGATCCAACAGCTTGACCATGGCCTTGACGCGATCTGGCTCGGCATCCAGGGTAAAGCACACGCTGGTGTTGGAGACGGTGCCCGGCTCCTTGGCCAGGAATTCAATCCAGTCGTTCTGTTCAACGAAGGTGGACAGCACATCAAGGTTGGCNTCCGAGCGGCGAATCGCTTCGCTCAGGCCACCGATGCGGTCAATCCAGTCGAGCGCATCCAGGTAATCGGCCACGCAGAGCATGGAGGGNGTATTGATGGTTTCGCCGCGGAAAATACCCTCGATCAGCTTGCCATCTTTGGTCATGCGGAAAATCTTCGGCAGCGGCCAGGCCGGCGTGTAGCTTTCCAGACGCTCTACGGCACGCGGACTCAGAATCAGCATGCCGTGGGCGCCCTCGCCCCCGAGCACTTTCTGCCAACTGAAGGTGACNACGTCCAGCTTCTCCCAGGGCAGCTCCATGGCGAACACCGCCGANGTGGCATCGCAAATGGTCAGGCCCTGGCGATCATCGGCGATCCAGTCGCCGTTGGGCACTTTCACCCCNGAGGTGGTGCCATTCCAGGTAAAGATGACGTCGTGATCAAAATTGACCTTGGTCAGATCCGGCAGGTAGCCNTAGTCGGCTTCCAGCGGGGTGACATCCTTCAGCTTCAATTGCTTGGTNATGTCGGTCAGCCAGCCCTTACCAAAGGACTCCCANTGCATGACNTCCACCGGGCGCTGACCGAGCAGCGACCACATGGCCATTTCCACCGCACCGGTGTCNGAGGCCGGTACNACGCCCACCCGGTACCCTTCCGGCANGCCCAGCAGGCGGGCGGTATCTTCGCAGGCGCGCTTGAGCGCCGCCTTGCCCAGCCCGGAACGATGGGAACGGCCCAGGGTGGAAACATCCAACTGNCTNACGTCGTATCCCGGGCGCTTGCTGCAGGGACCGGAAGAAAAGTTGGGATTGCGGGGCTTGACCTGTGGTTGCATGGGATTCCTCGAACAGTTGACGGTTCTACTCTATAGGCCCGATGTCAGTAGCNGGTGANCGNTAGNCCGATCACCCAAACTCAGGCGCAAAACGCGGAATTGCCCGGACAGGNGAGAACCTGGCGGGAGTGTCCTGGATCAGAAAGCCGCCGATTATGCCAGTTAATGAGTCAAACCACTAGATGAAGCGGTGGGAAGNAAGGGNGAGGAAGAAATTGCAGACAAAAAAAAGCCCTTTACAGATGTAAAGGGCAAGAGGGAGACCTCGATGCATCAACCAGACATCGAGGGTGAGAGATCGTGGNGATTGACCAAGAGCGGCATGTTTGCCCTCTTCGGCGCNTCACCGGTCGAGACCACCCTGCCNCGACCACAAATTCTGTNTTNACTTTACTGAGGGCTGACAGCGCTGTCAACACCCTACTTCAACAAAACCTTAAANTCACAATCCTTTTGCCAGTAATCGCTGAANNAGTAGGATAAATTTTGGCATGTAACCGTTTACANCCTGTTTCTCCTACCCTGCTNATNTTGTAAGGCTGATTATNCCTGCCTTACNGCGATCANCGCTAACCNTCCTGNNCGCGTTTTNAAGTGACAATACCACATTTTTAAAAAAAAACAAAATGTTACCGGTTACAGNGCAAATACCCGCTATACTCGGATNACGGGNCGGCTCGCTCGGCNATCAATTCGCGAGCACAAACTGGTCAGAANTCCATCANNATGNATATTTTAACGCCACATTTGTGGGGTGATACGCCAGAATTATTGACAGCGCTGTCAACCGCTCGTAGACTCACTCCACTTTTCGATCGGGCAACCGATNATCCAAGAACAGCGACTGCCTGCCCCAACAGCNACAGGCTCGCAGGAACGGCACACAACGGGGACCACTATGAGCTTTATTCTGGTTGCGGATATTGGCGGCACCAACGCCCGCTTCGGTCTGGTTGAGATTGCCGGCGCCTGCGCNACNCCGCCCGACTTTACCGCCAAGCATCAGCACAGCCTGCGNTGTGCCGACTACCCCAGNCTGGATCAGATGGTCCACGCTTACGCCGAAGTGGCCGGGNTCGCCCTACCCGACTTTGCCTGTTTTGCCATTGCCGGCCCCATTCATAACGGCCGGGTGCGCATGACCAACCTGGACTGGGAGTTCGGCATCGACGAGCTGCGCGATCAGTTGGGCATGCGCGCCCTGGACGTCATCAACGANTTTGCCGCCCTNGCNTATGCCACCCCCCACCTCAAAGGTGACATGCTCAAGCCGTTGGTGACGGGTGAGACCGACGCNGAGGCNCCCATGCTGATTCTGGGGCCGGGCACCGGNTTTGGTATGGCGGCGCTGGTGCCCTGCGGCGACCGCTGGAAAATTGTCCCGACCGAGGGCGGACACACCAATTTCGCTCCGGGCAATGAGCGGGAAATTGCCATTCTCCAGAATCTCCTGAAGAAACAGGATCACGTGTCGGTGGAAACCCTGATTTGCGGCAAAGGCCTGGTCCGGATCTATCAGGCGCTGGCGGAGATCGACAGCGTAACCGTACAGAACTACGAACCGGCCGACGTGGCCGGCAAAGGTCAAAGCGGTGAAGACCCCCTGTGCCACGAAGCCCTGGAGCTGTTCTGCGCCATGCTGGGCAGCGCGATTGGCGATCGGGCGCTGTGCCTGGGCGCCCAGGGTGGCGTTTACATCGGCGGCGGGATTGCCCCCAAACTGGCGGATTTCATCGACGGTTCTGACCTGGTCAAGCGCTATCAGCACAAGGGACCCATGAGCGATTACGTGGGCCGAATCCCGCTCAATATCATCATGCACGACAAGTCTGCACTGATCGGCACCGCCGCCTGGCTGGTGGACAATACCGCGGAACTGAACGCCTGAGCGGCACCCCCTGGGTACCGCTCACTGCTCCTAACGCTTGTGCGTTATTGGTTTGCCGGTGGAGTCCCGACGAATCAGACTGGAACTCAACATACTGGCGGGCAGTTGAACATCCTTGCCTTTAAGCTGCTTCAACAGTAAGTCGGTCGCCTTCTGGGCCATGGCCTGAATCGGCTGACGAACCGTCGTCAGGGAGGGCCAGATCTGATGAGCCACCGGCGTATCATCGAAGCCGGCCACCGACAGATCTCCCGGGATGCGCAACCCCTTCTGATGCGCCACCATCATGACCCCGGCCGCCATGTCATCGTTGGCGGCAAAGATCGCCGTGGGAGCCTGCTCGAGGGCGAGCAACACATCAGCCGCCTCTTCGCCGGACTCGAACGAGTTAAACCCCTGCACTACCAGCGCCTCATCCAGAGGAATGTCATTCTCCACCAGAGCCGCCCGGTAGCCTTCAAACCGGTGGCTGACCGCCCGGTGATCCGGGTGCCCCGCCACAAAGCCGATACGCTCATGCCCGAGCGCAATCAGCTCGCAGGTCATATCATAGGCCGCTTCAGCGTCATTGGTTTCAACGTAAGGACTGATCGGCTTATCGATGGTCGGGGCAATACGCACGAAGGGCAACTGCCGCTCTTTCAACACCTCCAGAATTGGCATCACGTCCGACAATGGCGGCGTGAGGATAACGCCGTCGATACGGGTCTGNCGCATCAGATCCCGGATTTCCCGGCCGATGTCGGGGTCCTGNTGATTGCAGGGGTGAATCAGCACGTCGTACCCCTGGGAGCGGCAGGTCGACANCACNCCGTCCTGTACGTCGATGACGTAGTTGGCACTGGGGTTGTCGTAGAGCANACCAATCACATANGAGCGNTTTCCCGCCAGACTGCGCGCCGAGAGATTGGGNCGATAATCGAGCTCATCAATGGCTTTCAACACCTTGTCCCGCGTTGCCTGCCGAACGTTCGGCTCTTTGTTCACCACCCGGGATACGGTTTTTATAGAGACGCCCGCCAGGGCGGCAACATTGTCGATGGTCGCTTTGGCCACAGAGAGCTCCGTCGAAAGTAGCTGGAAGGCGCACTATCCTGAAAAGACGCCCCGTTGACAAGTGCCCCGCCCCGCNNGNGTCGCATTTTTCCCGGTCNTCCGGGNCACCGCCGACGCCAAGCAAGAAANTTGTCCAAACGGGGTGACAGCGCTGTCAATTTATTCTATAGTGGATTCACCTTGAGGGCGAGCGACATCGCCCCGGGNGCCTGAAAAATCGGCAATTTTTCGGTCAAAAAAAGAACTGAAAAGGGATNTTTGAAANGAGCGCCAGTGAGTAGTAACGACGATCGGCACGTCAGGCGCTAATAAAAACCCCCAGTCCGGTGAGGACTGGGGGTTTTTATTAATACAGCAACGTAAACAACTTCCTTTGGTACTCGATCGCCAACGGATCGCCCTTCCCCAACGCCGCGATAATATCCGTCAGGGTTTTCCGCGCCGCGCCGTCGGCGTAGCCCAGGTCCTTACGCAGCACCTCGATCAACAGCTCCAGCGCCGGCTTCTGATAACCTTCCTGATTGTACTGGACCGCCAGCTTGTAGCGCATTTCCAGATTGTCCGGATCGGCCTCGAGGGCCTGCTCCAGNGACTCGATTTCCGGNGTTTTGGCGGCCTGCTTTTTCAATTCGATTTTGGCTTTCACCTGCTCGTAGAGGGTATCCTGATCCGCCAGTTTTACGTTGGACAGGGTCGTTTCCGCCTCTTCGAGCCGATTCAGCTCCACTTGGGCGTGAGCCACCATGCAGGCGATCTGTGGGTTTCGGCCNGACTCTTCATANACCCGCTGTAGCACCGGCAACGCCTCACCNNACTGCCCNGCNTCNAGCATCGCCTGAGCNTGCTGAAGGTCCCGCTCCCACGCCTTGGGCAGGTGCTGCTCCAGCATTTGCCGCACCTGCACCTCCGACTGGGCNCCNGTNAACCCATCCAGNGGCTGGCCGTCTTTGATCANCATCACCGTGGGCAGGCTGCGAACCTGAAACTGCGACGCCAGCATCTGCTGCTCGTCNGCNTTGATCCGGGCCAGCAGGAAGTCGCCGTTGTATTCGTCGGCGAGCTTTTCCAGCAGGGGCATCAGGGTTTTGCAGGGGCCGCACCAGTCGGCCCAGAAGTCCACCAGCACGGGACGCTTGAAAGATTCGTCGATGACGTACTGTTGGGCGTTGTCGAGAGTGATATCGATGACGTTCATGGCTGGAGTCTCGTGANGTTTCAAATGCGGTTGGGCGCGGCAGCCGTTGGGAACGGCGGATGCGCGCTGCGCGCTTATCCGCCCTACGCGAAGTTCGGTAGCCCTATCAGTGTTCTGGGCGCATATGGGGGAACAACAGNACNTCGCGGATGGAGGCGGCGTTGGCGAACAGCATGACCAGACGGTCAATGCCGATGCCCTGCCCCGCGGTCGGCGGCAGGCCGTATTCCAGGGCGCGTACATAGTCCGCNTCGTAGTGCATNGCCTCNTCGTCACCGGCGTCTTTTTCCCGCACCTGCTCCTTGAAGCGTTCGGCCTGATCTTCGGCGTCGTTAAGCTCCGAGAAACCGTTGGCCAGCTCGCGGCCACCCACGAAGAACTCAAACCGCTCGGTCACCTCGGGCTTGGCATCCATTCGCCGCGCCAGGGGTGACACTTCCGTGGGGTANTCGGTGATNAANGTCGGCTGNTCNAGNTTNTCTTCGACGGTGGCCTCGAAAATNTCGATCTGCACNTTGCCCANCCCCCAGGAGTNCTTCANNGGNATTTTCANGCCTTCNGCNACGGCNCGNGCGCCTTCGAGGGTNCTGATCNGNTCGGCGGTNATNTCCGGGTTGTANTCCAGAATACTGTCGAACACGCTGATCCGGCGGAAGGGTTTGCCGAAGTCGTATTCGCTGTCCTGNTACTGGACCACTGTAGANCCCATCACGGTTTCGCACAGCCCGCGCAGCATATCTTCGGTCAGGTCCATCAGGTCGTTGAAGTCGGCGTAGGCCTGATAGAACTCCAACATGGTGAACTCGGGNTTGTGNCGNGTNGACAANCCNTCGTTACGGAANTTGCGNTTGATNTCATACACCCGCTCAAANCCNCCNACNACCANACGCTTCAGATACAGCTCCGGCGCNATACGCAGGTACATGTCNATGTCCANCGCATTGTGNTGNGTGATAAACGGCCGGGCGGTNGCGCCNCCGGGAATGACCTGCAGCATGGGGGTTTCCACCTCCATGAAGCCGTTGCCGTCAAGGTAATTACGGATATAGCTGATGCACCGGGAGCGCAGGCGGAAGGTATCGCGCACTTCCGGNTTGACGATCANGTCCACATAGCGCTGNCGGTAGCGCTGCTCCTGATCGTGCAGNCCGTGGTATTTTTCCGGCAGCGGNCGCAGGGACTTGGTNAGCAGTTGATACTGCTCCATGTTGACGTACAGGTCNCCNCGGCCCGAGCGGTGCAGGGTGCCGCTGGCNCCNACGATATCNCCGATATCCCACTGGCCCCACTGNTCNTTGATGGCCTTCTGGGTGTCCTTGTCNGCNTANAGCTGNACCGTNCCGGAGGCATCCTGCAGCACCATGAAGGGGCCCCGCTTGGCCATGATCCGCCCCGCCACGCTGGCGGTGAGGCCGGCGCCTTCCAGGTCCTCTTTGGATTTGTCCTGGTGTGCCGCCTGCAGTTCGGCGCAGGTATTGTCGCGACGGAAGTCATTCGGGAAAGGGTTGCCCTTCTCTCGAATGGCCGCCAGCTTGGAGCGACGCTCGGCAATAAGGTTGTTCTCATCCTGGGGGGCGTTGGGCTTGCTCATGGCATCTCTGATGTTGGGGAGTGAATNAACAGGGCCTGATTACAGGCCCGCTTTCAGACTGGCGACAATAAACTGGTCCAGGGCGCCGTCCAGCACCGCCTGGCAGTTACTGGTCTGAACGCTGGTGCGCAGATCCTTGATGCGCTGGTCGTCCAGCACGTAGGAGCGGATCTGACTGCCCCAGCCGATGTCAGCCTTNTTGTCTTCCATGGCCTGCTTTTCGGCATTGCGCTTGAGCATTTCCTGCTCGTACATCTTCGCGCGCAGCATTTTCATGGCCCGNTCNCGGTTCTGGTGCTGGGAGCGTTCACTCTGACAGCTCACCACGATACCGGTGGGCTCATGGGTAATCCGCACCGCCGANTCGGTTTTGTTCACGTGCTGACCACCGGCGCCGCTGGCNCGGTAGGTGTCGGTACGCAGNTCACCCGGGTTGATATCGATTTCGATATTTTCGTCGATCTCCGGGGAGACNAACACCGAGCAGAACGAGGTGTGACGNCGATTGCCCGAATCAAAGGGNGACTTGCGNACCAGCCGNTGTACGCCCGTTTCNGTGCGCAGCCAGCCGAAGGCGTATTCGCCTTCAAAGCGGATGGTGGCGCTTTTGATGCCCGCCACTTCACCGGCGGACGCTTCTTCCAGGGTGGTTTTGAACCCTTTGCGCTCGCCCCAGCGCAGGTACATGCGCAGGACCATTTCGGCCCAGTCCTGGGCCTCGGTGCCGCCAGAGCCGGACTGAATATCGAGGTAGGCGTTGTTTTCATCCACCTCGCCGGAAAACATCCGGCGGAATTCCAGGGACTCCAACTGNCCATCCAGGCGCTCAATTTCGGCCGCCACNTCNTTGATGCTGTCGGCGTCATCTTCCTCNACCGCCATATCCAGCAGCTCNCGGCAGTCCGCCACACCGGTGTCCAGATCCTCAATGGTNTTTACCACCAGCTCCAGTGAGGAGCGCTCTTTACCCAGNGCCTGGGCGCGGTCCGGATCTTCCCANACATCGGGCTGACCCAGCTCCAGTTCAACTTCNGTCAGACGCTCTTTCTTGTGAGCGTAGTCAAAGATACCTCCTGAGCACATCAGTTCGCTCAGTCAGGTCTTTCAATTGATTCAGCAGCGGATTGATTTCCATAAGTTCCAAACCGGTTGTCGCGTCACCGGCCGAGCGGGATAAAGCGGCCGGAAACAGAGTGAATTCAGGTTGGGGGATCGCCCCAATCAGGGCGCGCATTCTAACGCACAAGGCCGCACCACCGCCAGTGCTCCGGCGGGCTCCCCGGTTGGCGGAAATCGCGATAGAGGCCACAAACTGACGCCCTGCCCCTGTAAAAAACCGCTAAAACCGTGGACAATGCCTCTGCCGANGTCTGGCACCATGGACAGAGACACNAATAACAACAGAGCCCCATGGCTCTGACTCAACCCGGAGCAACCGGCATGAACCATCCACTACTGTCGATACTCACGCCCATGTACAACGAGTCGGGCGGGATTGATCACTTTTTTCAGACGCTCGAGCAGGCACTGGAAGACGTTCCGGTCGATTATGAGATCATCTGTGTGGACGACGGCTCCGCCGACGATACCCTCCAGCAGTTACGTAATCACGCCGACCGTAACCCTCGAATCAAAGTGCTCGCGCTGACCCGGAATTTCGGCAAGGAAGCGGCCATGACCGCTGCACTGGACTTTGCCCGCGGCGACGCCGTCCTGCCGATCGACGCCGACCTGCAGGACCCGCCGGAGCTGATCGGCCAGATGGTGGATCAATGGCTCACCGGCGAATACGAGGTGGTCTACGCCAAACGCGCCTCCCGCAAGGCCGACAGCCTGATGAAGCGCAAGACCGCCCAGTGGTTCTACCGTCTGTTCAACAAAATGAGCGAAATCCATATCCCCGAAAACGTCGGGGATTTCCGCCTGATGGATCGCAAGGCGGTGGATGCCATCAAACTACTGCCGGAGAAAGACCGCTTCATGAAGGGCCTGTTCTGCTGGCCCGGCTTCCGGCATACGGTCATCGAGTTCGACCGACAGGAGCGCGCCCAGGGAGAAAGCAAATTCAACTACTGGCGCCTGTGGAATTTTGCCCTGAGCGGCATCACCTCCTTCAGCACCTTTCCCATCCGGGTGGGCACCTACCTGGGCCTGATCGTTTCGTTCTGCGCCTTTGTGTTTGCGGTGGTGGTCATCATCAAAACCCTGACCACCGGGGTGGATGTACCCGGTTATGCCTCGACCATGGTGGTCATTCTGTTCCTGGGCGGGATCCAGCTGTTCTTTCTGGGGCTGCTCGGGGAGTACGTGGGTCGAATTTACAAGGAAGTGAAAAACCGACCGATCTATCTGGTGGCGGCCAAGTGGGGCTTCGATGACGATCAGACTGCTTAGGCAACTGGTCTGCTTTGGCATCGTCGGCGTCGCTGCGACCCTGACCCACTACCTGATGGCACTGAGCAGCCATGAGGGACTGGGCCTAAACCTGTACGCCGCCAATCTGTTGGGCTATGTGACCGCCATGACCGTGTCCTTCTACGGCCATGGCTGGCTGACCTTTAGGGTAGCGCTCACCCGCGCCACCCTGCAACGCTTTGTGGTCGCCTCGGTTTCCACTTTCCTCTCCAGCGAAATACTTCTCTGGGCGCTAGAGACCGGCACGTCGCTCCCCCATCGAATCACCCTGAGCATTGTGGTGATATCCGTGCCCGTCGTCTCTTTTATCCTCAATAAGTTCTGGGTCTATCGCCCCGGATCAGCTGCCAGTAGGTCGGATTAGCGAAGCGTAATCCGACACCAACCACGACTCAGCGAATTTGTCGGATTACGCTGCGCTAATCCGACCTACGCATATATCGTCCCGAACCAGCTGCCACTCAGTCGGTCCTGACGCTAAACAAGCTTAAAGGGCATTGGTTGGGTCAGAGAATCAATGATCGCACACTCCGCGTTATCATCCCCGGCGCAGTGCTCCGCCATGGTCACCAGGGTATCCCGCATCGCCTCCAGGCGAGCCAGCTGTTCATCCACCTGCGCCACCCGCTCCAACACCAGCGCCTTGACCTCTGCACTGCGCCGGTGCGGGTCCCGGTAAAGATCCAGCAACTCCCGGCACTCATCCAACGTAAATCCCACCGCCCGGGCACGCTGCAAAAACTGAAGCTGCTCCACATCCGCCTGCCGGTAATCCCGGTAACCATTGGCCGCCCGGTGCGGACACACCAACCCGATGCTCTCGTAATAACGGATCGTCTTCGGGTTCAACCCGCTGCGCTCCGCCGCCTGACCAATATTCATCCAACCTCCTCTTAAACACTGCCGGTCAATTGGCCCGGCAAAGATTACACTAACTATAACCTTTAAAATGGCGCCTGACTACTTATTGATCAATACTGGCCAGAAACCTCCTCGAGAACAGTGTGACAAGGCGCACACTTAAACGGCATTTTTGCTATCCACATCAAAGACTTACAAATTATATTTGACAAATAGAATGAAAAGTCTAGATTAGACATTAAACACCGAGCCGGAGTGGCCGCCATGGAATACCTGAGTATGACCAGTCCCGAGTGGGAAACCATGTGGGATCAACTTGCGGAAGACCGCCTGAATCAGGGCGATCCGATCTGTGAATTCGCCGGCCAGGCCTGGGAGTACATGGGGTCAACCAAAGACCACCACCACTTCCGCCACCCCTGCCACCCGGCCACAGAGAAAACCGAGTACATCTACCTCGAACGCGCTGGCGTCGCCCTCGCCTGGGCCGTGTGATCCGCGGGGCATACGCTCAATAACCGGCAGATTGCGCCTTGCACGCAACCTGCCGAATCGGGCTCAAACACCAATATTCTTCAGCGTCTCCAGAATCTCCCGCATCACCGCCGCCGTACGCGGATGCTCCGCCGCCATCTCCTCCACCAACAACTCCAGAGTATCCAACGGCACCGGCTCACCGTACTGATCCTTCGCCCCCTTCGGATGGGTGTGCAACTCCAACTGCTCCATCAAATGCTTCTGCTGCTCACTGGGCTCCTCGTTGCCGTACATCTCATGCAACTGGGTAATCAGACTTCTGGCTTTTTCCTGGGGCATAAAGACCTCGTTTTTTGGGTTAACTTGCTTCGCTGACTTTGCAGTGTTGTATTCGACTGTACCTTGCGTGCTTATTGGTGGATGACGAACCATAACGCTGCGCTCTGCTCCACCCTACGGCTAATGCGCAACCCTTGGCACTGAGGGGCGCTGTGCGGTAAACCCTTGTGAGACCGTGGAGCCGGGGACCGGCGATCCGAGCCTACAGGGACGTATGTACGGCGTGTCTCACAAGGGTTTACCGCACAGTGACCCGGACGTTACGCAAACACCCACCACCAGATTATAGACCCTACTGATTCATTAAGTTTCGGCGTTTGGCCTCGCGGGCTTCACGGGCTGCAACGCCATACTCCTTCCAATGCCCCTTACGCCAACGCCACCACTTGATCGCCGCCCGCACCGACTCATCCGCCAACGCCGCCGACATCACCCCGTAAATACCCCAACCCAACGTAATAGTCAGCACATAAGCCAAGGGTACCGAGAACAACCAGATCACCGCAATCGTCGAATAAGAGATAAACGCCGCGTCCCCCGTCGAGCGCAGCGCCGAGCCCATCACAATGTTCACCGTACGCGCGGGCTCCGCCACAAACGCCAATACAAACACCCAAAACCCGAATGCCAGAATTGCCGGATCATCGGTATAAATCCCCAGCATCTGCTGGTTTAACGCCACCCATAGCAGCGCCAGCAACCCCGTACCCCAGATGGCCACCTTCACACTGTGACGCATCTGCCGATCCGCCTCGGCAAACTCATTGCGCCCGACCCGCTGGGCGATGATCACCTCCGTCGCCATGCCCAGCGCGACGGAAATCATCAGGCAGAACAGAAACGTATTGAAAGCGTAGACCTTTACCTTCAACGCCAGGTCTCCCACCCCGGCGACAATCCAGTTCAACACAATCATGTACATATTGAACGACACCGGCTCCAGGCTCGCTGGGGCGGCAATCCGCAGTACCGGCTTGATCAGAGAACGAAACTCCCGAACCCCCTGCCTCAATGGCAGGCGCAGACCGAGTTTGAAATGCACGATACTGAAGGTGAACACGAAGCTGCAGAAAATTGCCGCGACGCTGGCCATGGCCACGCCGTCAACGCCCATCCTGGGAACGCCAAACAACCCGAATACGACGATGCTGTTGCCGAGGATATTTGCCCCGAAGAAGACAAAGTTACTGATGGTGTTCCACTTTGGTTCGCCGTAGACATTGAGGATCGTCTGGTAAGACGCCCGCAGGCCCCAGATGGCCACCATCCAGCCGATGATGCCCAGGTAGGTCACCGCGTGGGTTTCCACCGTCTCCGACAGCGGCATCCAACCGGCGACGTAGGCGCCGCCGATGTTGATGGCCATTGCGGTGAGCACGGCCAGGCCCATGATCAGAAACACGTAGGCCATGATGGTGGCGTTGGCGGTGTCGTATTTGTTGGCCCCGATGCGCTGGCTGGCGATGCTGGAGCCGGCAAAGGCGGTCACCATGAGCAGGGTGTTGCCGGCGAATACCAAGGGCGATACGGCGCCCACGGCGGCCGCCGCGCTGTCGGAGATCCGGCTCAGGAAGAACATGTCGGTGAGCGGAATGGTAAAGGTCACCGCCTGATCCACCAACATGGGCGCACTCATGCCCCACAGGCCTTTGTCCAGGACGCGACTTTTTGGTTGATGACTCAAGAATGGGCCTCGTTGCGGTGTAGATGGTTAAGAGTTTAACGTTTATTTTAAGCGGCGTAGGTTCGTCACGACCGGACCAAGAAGGGGGAATACCCTTTCAAGACACGCCGTGAATACGTGATGTGCATGGACGCACGAATGCCGCGATGGCATGGATGCCATAGAGCGGCCCATGTAGGCTCGCATCGCGGGTCCCCCGCTCCACGGTCTTGAAAGGGTATTCCCCCTTCTTGGTCCTTAGTGCGACTAGTTAGGTGCGATGGTGTCATGCAACGTATAGTTGGGTAACGGCGGATGCGGCCTGTGGCCTTATCCGCCCTACGCGACCTGAGTGCCTGATTGTCTTTTTGGTGCTATTTCCCGAAACTGGACGCTGGCACCGCGGAGGTTGGGTAACCCCTTGGGAGACCGTCACCTGCCTGGACGGCAGGTGATGAGCCCCCAGGGATGGGTTCACGGCGTGTCTCCCAAGGGGTTACCCAACCGCAGCACCCAATTCGAAGTACCTCATAGAACCAAAAACACCTATGCAGCTTCGCGCAATACTACGGCTGGTGGGGTGGTGACTACGCTGCGGCANCTCAGGGCGCCCAAGAGGCCGACGAAGGCGGCGCCCAGGATCGGGCCCAATACCCAGAAAAGGTAGTGCGGTCGGATCGGGATTTCCAGNACGAAGTGCTGCAGNCTCATCAACAGCGCCTCCGAGCCGAGCACGGCAATCAACCCCGACAGGCCACCGAGAATCGAAAACTCCGCCCAGACACTGCCCACTACCAACCGGCGCGGACTGCCCAGGGCACGCAGCAGACCAGCCTCCTGNTTNCGNGCATCCAGGCTGGTCGTGACCGCCGCCAGAAGTACCAGGATGCCGCCAATTACCGTGAGCACCAGAACCAACTGAATGCCCTTGGTCACCTGGGTGACAATCGATCGGATCTGCTCGAATACCCGATCCAGTTCGATCAGCAGAATGGTGGGGTACTCACGCATCAGGTCGTTGATCAGTGTTTTCTGGCTGGCCGGAACATAGGCACTGGTGATGTAGGTGGCGGAAAAGCCNTCCAGGGCTCCAGGCTCAAAGATGAAAAAGAAGTTTGGATTCATGGAGCGCCAGTCCAGCGTCCGCAAACTGGNCACCTCNGCNTCCANTGTCAGTCCGCCGATCGAAAACCGTAAGGTATCTCCCAGNTCAATGCCCAGCTCGCCCGCCAGCTCCTGCTCCACCGANACGCCGGGCAGCTCGCCACCGGACCACTGATCCCACCACTGCCCGGCCACTACCTCGTTGTCTTCCGCCAGGGTGTCTGTCCAGGTCAGGTTNGCCTCGCGGTTCAGGCGTTCCCGGGACTTTTCCTGCTCGTTGATGTGTGTNAGGCGACCCCTCACCATGGGGTACAGNGGTTGTCGGTCCANGGATTCGCGGTCGAGCATGGTCTGTACCGGCTCGACGTCTTCGGGTGCCACATTGACCAGGAAGTGGTTGGGNGCATCCTCCGGTAACTGGGCTTGCCAATCCTGTATCAGCGAGGTGCGCACNACNGTCAGNGTGATCAGCAGCATGATCGCCACCGAGAAGATCACCATCTGCACCAGGCTGTGGCCGCGCCGGCGCTGCAGGTTGGCCACTGCCAGGCGCCAGACGCTGCTGGCCCCGGTGGTGAGTTTGCGGCTCAGGTGCAGCAGTCCGAGGCCGAGNATGGCGGTNACCACAACCACCACCAGCAGGGCCGCCACGACGCTCGCCGCCAGCGCCCAATCCCGGCTGAACAATACCACCAGCAACACTACNGCNAGCAACGCCAGCANNA
Source organism: Marinimicrobium sp. (assembly GCF_002695945.1). Classification (NCBI taxonomy): domain Bacteria; kingdom Pseudomonadati; phylum Pseudomonadota; class Gammaproteobacteria; order Cellvibrionales; family Cellvibrionaceae; genus Marinimicrobium; species Marinimicrobium sp. Next base: position 48,702 of record NZ_NZQP01000017.1, read on the forward strand.
CCTGAGTCCAGACCTGAACNTTATCGACGCTCAGCTCCCGACGCAGNATTTTCAGGGGCGGCACTTTNGGNAGGAACCACANGGCGGGCAAGGCNAAGAACATCAGGCACACCAGNCCNCTCAGNACNCTCAGCACATAGGCCAGCCAGCCCGGTTGGGCCAGGTTCAGGGCGAAGAAGTTCGACAGGCCGTAAGCCACCAACTGCTGGAAGCCCTNCCCCAGGCCGACNCCNATGACGGAGGCCACCANTGACAGGAGAATCANCTGACCGAAGTAGAGNTTCCGAATACGCTGNCTGCCCGCTCCGAGGCTTTTCATNAGGGCGACCTGATCCACATGGCGATCGGCAAACTGGCGGGCCGCAAGCCCGATGGCAACACCGGCCAACAGCACGCCCACCACGGCGGCCAACAGCAGAAACTGTTTGCCGCGATCCAGGGTCNNNGCNAGNTTNCGNTGGGAGGANTCNATGTCCACCACCCGATAGTGGTCNGTCAGNTGCGGNTCCAGCCAGGTTAAAAANCCTTCCAGNTCGGCGNGCCGGTCGGCGGCCAGCAGCCATTGGTAGCTCACCCGGCTGCCCGGNTGCACCACGCGGGTTGCCGGCAGGTCCTGAAGGTTCATCAGGACCCGNCCACCGGTCATGAAAATGGAACTGGCNCCNTCGGGTTGNCGCACCAGNACACGGCTGGCCACCAGNTCCGCCTCGCCGACACCAAAGGTATCACCCAGCTCAATGCCCAGCAGGGGCAGCATGCGNGCATCCACCCAGGCTTCNCCCGGCGCCGGGATGCCAGTGGCTTCTTCCGGAGGTTTGGTNGTCCAGGGTTGATCGGTGGTTTCCACCACACCACGCAGTGGGTAGCCCTCGTCCACCGCCTTGATGGAGGCCAGGTGCATCTCATCACCCCGATACACCATGGAGGAAAACTCCACCAATCGGGACTGCTGAAGATCGCGTTCGCCGGCTTCTTCAGCCCAGGCTGGATCATGAGGCTGGGACGCCCGAACCACCCGGTCCGCCCCCAGCAGATTGTTGCTTTGCTGTACCAGAGTGGCTTCGAGCCGATCGGTAAAAATGGCGATGGCACTGACCACCATCACGGCCATCACCAGGGCGATGCTCAGCAATCGCACTTCCCCGCTGCGCCAATTGCGCCAGAGTAGTCTTGCGGCCAGCATTGGCTCAGGCCTCCTCTGGCACGGGGTCAGTTTCCGGTTCAAGGGAACCGGCCACCAGATGAACGCGACGACCGCAGCGTTGGGCCAAGCGCTCCTCGTGGGTAATCAGAATCAGGGTGGTGCCCTGCTCGCGATTCAGTTCAAACAGCAGATCGATGATTTTGGCACCGGTGTGAATATCNAGGTTGCCCGTGGGCTCGTCGGCAAACAGCACCTTGGGCTGGCTGGCAAAGGCCCGCGCCACCGCCACTCGCTGCTGCTCACCACCGGAGAGCTGTTGCGGGTAGTGGGTCAGACGCTCGGCAAGTCCCACCCGAGCCAGGTACTCCTCGGCCCGACTACGGGCATTCTTCATGCCATGCAGCTCCATGGGGAGCATGACGTTTTCCAGCGCGGTCAGGCCCGGCAGCAGTTGAAACGACTGGAATACGAAACCGACGGATTCGGCCCGAACTTGTGCCCGTCCCTCTTCGTCCAGTGCGGTCAGGTTCTGGCCGCACAGCTNCACTTCACCGAAACTGGGCAGGTCCAGCCCCGCCAGGATNCCCAGCAGCGTTGANTTGCCGGAGCCCGAAGGGCCGGTGATTGCCACACTTTCTCCCGCCGCCACNGANAGGGAAATGCGGTGCAGAATGGTCAATTGCCCTTCTGCGGTCGAAACCACTTTGCCAACGCCGTTGGCCTGTACCAGTGCCGTGGAAGTCATGAAATGTCCTGGTTCGTCAAAAAACAGAGTGACCTATTGCACCTTGGTTACGAGAGGGTGTCAAAACGGTTCACAATTCTTTACGGTGACCCTTAGTCGCCCGATCAGCGTACCCATGCAGTATGAGCCTCTCAGAGGTTATTATTGCACCTGTGTNCACCCACTGAGCCGGAACCGCCCATGACGTTACACCGCACACTGCACTGTATTTCCCTTGNCCTGCTGCTCTCGCTCGCCTCAGTGGCCTGGGCAGAGTCCCCACGCGTCCTGGTACTGGGTGACAGCCTGAGTGCGGCCTACGGCATTGACGAGGAGGATGGCTGGGTCAACCTGCTCAATGAGCGACTGGAGCGCGAAGGCTACCCCCATACGGTGGTGAATGCCAGCGTCAGCGGTGAAACCACTGAAGGCGGCCTAAAGCGCCTTCCCCGGCTGCTGAGCGAGCACAACCCGGAATGGGTGATTCTGGAGCTGGGCGGCAATGATGGTTTACGCGGTTACCCGGTCAGCGATCTCGCCGACAACCTCGCCGCAATGATTCAATTGAGCCGGGAACAAGGGGCNGAGGTAGTGCTCTTGGGCATGCAGATTCCCCCCAATTATGGCCCGCGCTANACCGATCAGTTTACCGCCGTGTATCCGCAGCTGGCCCANGANGAAGATGTNCCNCTGGTGGCGTTTATGCTANAAGGCATNGCCACGANGGATGANNTGATGCAGCGAGACGGCATTCACCCCAACGCCGAAGCGCAGCCAAAAATTCTGGAGAATGTTTGGCCGATGTTGCGTGAGGTACTTCAGGCGCACTAAGAGCGTGATCTCGGGGTACGTTTGATGTCGGCTTACGCGCGATGCGCTAAGCCGACCTACTGGAGAGTTGTGTAGGTCGGCTTAGCGCAACGCGCGTAAGCCGACGAACACCTCGGACTTCATTTACGCCGGCTCCAAATACTCCACCATCAACTGCACGGACTGACGCCCGCGAAACTCGTTCACATCCAACCGATACGCCAGGTGCACACGCTGCACGGACGGATTGGGCCACAACTCCGGATCAATATTGAACGCAATGGCGTCCACCAGATGTTGTCCCTGCGAATCCAGCGCCAACGTCATTTTCAGGTGTTTCTCCCCCACCAGCCTCTGCTGAACCAGCGCAAAATCCCCATCGAACAGCGGCTCCGGAAAATGCTGTCCCCAGGGGCCTGCGTTGCGCAGCAAACTGGCCAGTTCCAGGTTCACTTCCGTGGGCGTCAAATTACCGTCGCTGACCAACACCGGCTGCAGGTCCTCCGGCTGCAATTGACGTTTTACTTCTTCGTCAAAGGCCTGCTGAAACGCGTCGAAATTCTCCCGAGAGAGCGTCATCCCCGCCGCCATGGCATGGCCGCCGAACTTGTTCAACAGATGCGGATGACGGGCCGCCACCGCATCCAGCGCATCGCGGATGTGCAAACCGGCAATTGAGCGAGCCGAACCTTTGATCTCCCCTTCCCCGGCATCGGCAAACACGATCACCGGACGGTGCAGACGATCCTTGATGCGCGACGCCAGAATACCGATCACACCCTGGTGCCAATTACCGTCATACAGGCAGAGCCCCCAGGGCAGCGCCTGATTTTCTTCATCCAGCTGCAGCCGATTGAGCATGGCCACCGCTTCCTTCTGCATGCCACTCTCAATCGCCTTGCGATCGCGGTTGAGCTCGTCCAGCGTCAACGCCATCTCCCGGGCCAGCTCATCGCTGTCGCACATCAGACACTGAATGCCCACGGAAATATCGTCCAGGCGTCCCGCCGCGTTCAGCCGTGGGCCAATGGCAAACCCCAGGTCACTGGCCACCAGCCGGTGCATCTGTCGCCCGGCCACATCCAGCAGGGCAATAATGCCCGGGCGAGCCACACCGGCGCGAATGCGCTGTAAGCCCTGAGACACCAGAATGCGGTTATTGTGATCCAGCGGCACCACGTCCGCCACCGTACCGAGGGCCACCAGATCGAGAAAATTCGCCATATTGGGCTCGGGCTGGCCCTGGGCAAACCAGCCCCGCTGACGCAACTCCGCCCGCAGGGCGTTCATCACGTAAAAAATAACACCAACACCTGCCAGGTTTTTACTGGGAAACGGGCAGCCCGGCTGGTTGGGGTTCACAATGGCTTCGGCGGAGGGCAGCTCATCACCGGGCAGGTGATGATCCGTCACCACCACCGCAATCCCATGCTCCTGCGCCGCACGCACCCCCTCGACACTGGAAATACCGTTATCCACCGTCACAATCACATCCGGCGCCATCGCCGCCGCCACTTCTACGATCTCCGGCGTCAGCCCATAGCCGTACTCAAACCGGTTGGGCACCAGAAAATCCACACTCGCCAGGCCCATGGCCTGCAACGCCATCACCGCCAACGCCGAACTGGTGGCGCCGTCAGCGTCGAAGTCACCCACCACCAACACATTGGCCTGTGCCTCGACCGCATCGGCCAATAGAGCCACCGCTTCGGGCAGGCCTTTGAAGGTGGGTTTGTGCAGGTGTTGCAGCTTGTGGGAGAGTTCTTCCGAGCGAGAGACGCCTCTCAGCCGATAAAGGCGATCCAGCAACGGAGGAAGGTCACCAGCCAGAGGGGTTTCCAGAGAGTGTTCAGGAGGTGTGCGTCGGAGGATGGTTTTTTGCATGAGGTCCGTCGGTGAAATTAGAGGGATTCGGCTTTGGTTACGGCGGATGCGCCTTCGGCTTATCCGCCCTACGCGATCCTTGGCACAGAGGGACGGGAAGGGGAAGCCCTTTCAAGACCGTAAGCGGAGGGACTCCGCGCGTCGAGCCCCCAGGGATGGGTTTACGGCGTGTCTTGAAAGGGCTTCCCCTTTCCGGCCCGGGCGTGAAGAGCTCACTTCACCCAATCCGGGCCGCTTGAGCGCCCTACGCTTTCAAATTTTTGGCGATGTAGGACTGTACGGTGCCGATGTCGTTGGCCAATACTTCGTAGCGCTCCTCGCGCTGGAAGAGGTCCGCCATGTGGTGTGGAAGCGCCGGATCGGTATCCTGACCGGCCTTGCGCACCGCCTCCGGGAATTTCGCCGGATGGGCCGTGGCCAGGCAGACCATCGGAATATCCTGACGACGGCGCGTTTCGCGGGCCGCCTTCAAACCNATCGCCGTATGCGGATCCAGCAGGTATTCAGTGCGCTCAAACACATCTCGAATCACCTCCAGCATCACATCATCATCCACCTTGTAACTGCTGAACAGCTCACGCGCCTTCGACAACGCCGACTCATCCAGATGCATGGCGCCGGACTTGAAGTCCTCCATCAGGCCNCGGATTTTGTCACCGTCGCGATCGTACAGATCGAACAACATGCGCTCGAAGTTACTGGATACCATGATATCCATGCTCGGCGACAAGGTATGCTGGAGCGGCTGCTTGCTGTGATCATTGCCACTCAGGCAGCGATGCAGAATATCGTTGCTGTTGGTGGCGATCACCAACTGATCGATGGGCAGCCCCATGCGCTTGGCCAGATAACCGGCAAAAATATCGCCGAAGTTACCCGTAGGCACCGAGAAAGAGATAGGACGTGCCGGTGCGCCCAACGCCAGNCCCGCGTAAAAGTAGTAAACGATCTGGGCCATGATGCGCGCCCAGTTGATCGAATTGACCGCCACCAGTTGACGATCTTCGGGCAGAAATGACTGATCGCCGAAACTGGCTTTCACCATATTCTGGCAATCGTCAAAGTTGCCTTCCAACGCGATGTTATGCACGTTATCTTCCAGCACCGTGGTCATCTGTCGGCGCTGTACATCCGACACCCGCTTGTAGGGGTGCAGAATGTAAATATCGATATTGTCGCACCGGCGGCAGCCTTCAATCGCCGCCGATCCGGTATCCCCGGAGGTTGCCCCCATGACCACCACTTTCTGCTGACGCTTTTTCAGCAGGTGATCGAGCAGGTGGCCGAGGAACTGNAGNGCGAANTCCTTGAACGCCAGGGTCGGNCCCTGGAACAGTTCCAGAATCCATTCGTTGTGCGCCGTCTGCACCAGNGGNGCAATGGCGTCGTGGCGGAAGCTGCTGTAGGCCTCNCTGATNATCTGCTTGAGTTCCGCATCGGATACGGCNCCNGAAACNAACGGGGCCATAATNTTGAACGCGAGCTCTTCGTAGGAGAGGCCCGCCCAGGANGCGATTTCTTCCTGGCTGAATTCCGGCAGCGTTTCCGGTACATACAGGCCGCCATCTGGCGCCAACCCGGTCAGGACAACGTCTTCAAAATCGAGGGCCGGGGCCTGGCCCCGAGTGCTGATGTATTTCACTTCAATGGCTCCACACGGATGCGGGTAATCGGGCCGGTGATGGAGCTCAGGGATTCGATCTTGATGATCGCCTCGACCAGTTGCTTTTCCACGGCCCGGTTGGTCAACAGAATCAACGGAACGATTTCTTCTTCGTCCGCGGCCTCTTTCTGGATCAGGGCTTCGATACTGATGCCGGAGTCACTCAGAATTTGTGCAACCTGCGACAGCACCCCGGGTTTGTCCANAGCCGACATACGCAGATAGTAAGCAGTCTCGACCTCTTCAATGGGCACGATTTCCAGTTCGCTGCGCAGCTGTTCCTGCTGGAAGCCGAGGTAGGGAACCCGGTGCTCGGGGTCAGCGGTCAGGGTGCGCGCGACATCGACGATATCCGCCAGTACGGCCGAGGCAGTGGGTTCGGCCCCAGCACCGGCACCATAATACAGGGTCGGGCCGACGGCATCGCCCTTGACCAACACGGCGTTCATCACGCCATCCACATTGGCGATCAGGCGCTTCTGGGGAATCAGGGTCGGATGCACGCGCAGCTCAATGCCCTTGGGCCCTTTCTGGGCAATCCCCAGATGCTTGATCCGGTAACCCAACTCCTGGGCGTACTGAACGTCCTGCGGGGCGATACGACTGATGCCTTCGGTGAATACTTTGTCGAACTGCAGGGGGATACCGAAAGCGATGGAGGCCAGGATTACCAGCTTGTGGGCCGCGTCGATGCCCTCGACGTCAAACGTCGGGTCGGCTTCGGCGTAACCCAGCTCCTGAGCCTCTTCCAGCACCTCGGAGAAACCGCGACCCTTGTCGCGCATTTCGGTGAGAATGAAGTTACCAGTGCCGTTGATGATACCCGCCAGCCACTCGATCTTGTTGGCAGACAGGCCCTCACGGATCGCCTTGATGATGGGGATACCACCGGCCACGGCGGCTTCAAAGGCGACGGTCACACCCTTTTCATTGGCGGCGGCAAAAATCTCGTTACCGTGCTCGGCAATCAGGGCCTTGTTGGCGGTAACCACGTGCTTGCCGTGCTCAATCGCCTTGAGAATCAGCTCGCGGGCCACATCAATTCCGCCGATCAGCTCGATCAGAATGTCGATGTCCGGGTTGGTGGCAACCTCAAAGATATCGCGGGTGACGTTCAGCCCGGAGATGTCGCAGTCCACATCGTCGCGACGACAGGCGACCTGGCCAATCACAATGTCACAACCGGCACGGGCGTTGATCACCCGGCTGTTGCGATGAAGAACGTTGACCGTGCCGCTGCCGACAGTGCCGAGGCCACAGATACCTATTTTGACCGGTTTCAAACTTCTCTCCCCCAAAAAATGAGCCCTGCTGGTAAAAGGTAACGCCCGCCAACGCTGGGTGCGGGCGGGCGAGACCGGCTATTCTACTGGAATGCGCGCCCCGGAGCGAGGCGCGGGCGAGCAACCTTACTGGGCCGCTCGCGAGGTGTCAATTGGCGACAGGGATGGGGCCATCAGAGCCCCAGAATCTGGGCGAGCTGCGCCGGCGGCACATAGCCGGGCTGCACCGTCCCGTTGGGCAGCACCAGCGCCGGNGTGCCGTTCACGCCGAACTCGCCACCGAGGCGAGNANNGCNNNNGCNACCGNGTTGTTATCACAGGATTTGTTGTCCACCGATTGGAGGTTTTTCAGACGATCCAGTACGGCCTGCTGGTCGTCCGCACACCAGGCGGTTTCCAGCTTTTGGGCGGAGGGACTGCCCACACCGGCCCGAGGATAGGCCAGGTAACGAATTTCGATGCCCAAGTCATTGTAGCCGGGCTTGGTTTCACCACCGTCCTGATAGGCGCTCATCTGACTGTGCAGGCGACGGCAGTACCCGCAGTCCACATCCGTGAACACATACACCACCGCTTTGCTCTCACCCTCCGGAGCGAAGGCAATGGTGTCTTCTTCATCCAATTGAGCGGCAAGCTGCTTGCGCTTTTCCACGACCGCCGGGTCTTCGTAGCGCCCAAAGCCACCGGGCTCAATGGTGAACATGTCACCGGCAATCATCAGTTGCGCGTCCGGAGAGACATAGAGCACCGGTCCGCCGACCACCCGAGCCTGGTAAAGCCCCTCAATGGGCGCCGGGCGCACATCGGTAAACTCAAAATCGGGACGTGCCTCGGAGAGGGCCTTGAGAATACGGTCCTCGGTGGACATTTCCTGAGCCTGGGCCAACACACTCCCCATCAGGACCATCAGACCAACCGCCACTTGCTTCAACATAAACGTTTTCCTGTCACAATTTCAAAGTATTCAACGACACTGACGCGTCATCCCCGGGGGTGATGCTGGCGATGCTGCTCCTGCATCCGCGCCCGGGCGACATGGGTGTATATCTGGGTAGTCGACAGATCACTGTGGCCCAACAATAACTGTACGACCCGCAAATCCGCCCCGTGGTTCAACAGGTGGGTCGCAAAGGCGTGTCGCAGCGTATGAGGCGACAGGGGTTTGTCGATACCCGCCACCAGCGCCCAATGTTTAATTCTGTGCCAAAACGTCTGACGGGTCATCTCTCGGGCGCGAGTGCTGGGAAAGAGTACTTCACTGGGCGCATTATGCAAGAGCACAGGTCTCGCTTCCTGTAGATAACGGGAAATCCAGTCGATTGCTTCCTCACCGAGCGGCACCAGTCGCTCCTTACTGCCCTTTCCCATGACCCGGACCACCCCCTGGCGAAGATTGACCTGCGCCAGCGTGAGCCCCACCAACTCGCTGACCCGAAGACCACAGGCGTACAGAACCTCCAGCATGGTACGGTCGCGAAAGCCCACTGGATCTTCCAGATCCGGTGCCATCAGCAGCCGCTCAACATCGGCCTCGGTGAGGGACTTGGGTAACGATTTGGGCAGTTTCGGGTTGTCCACGAGGGCCAGGGGATTTTCCGCCAGCCGCCCTTCGCGGATCTGGTGGCGGTAAAAGCCGCGAACACAGGAGAGAAAGCGCGCCGTGGAGCGACTGGAATAGCCCTTTCGGTGACGGTAGGCGAGGTAGTCATAGGCGGAGACCGCATCCAACGACATCAGCCCCCTGCCCTGCTCGACCAGCCAGCGCGCAAACGCCTCCAGGTCGCGCCGATAGGAGTTCAGGGTATTCTCACTGAGGCCTTTTTCCATCCAGATGGCGTCGAGGTATTGCTCCAGGGCCTGGCTCTCTTGGGCGGGTAAGGTCACAGCGCTCATCGGTCATTGGTTGGCGTTGGAGCGAGAATACCATAAAAAAACCGGAGCTAAGGCCCCGGTTTTTTTGAACGGATCAGCGTATCGCTTAGGACAGCTTTTCCTTGATGCGTGCTGCCTTGCCGGTCAGGTCGCGCAGGTAGTAAAGCTTCGCCTGGCGAACATCACCCTTACGCTTCACCTGGATGCTGTCAACCTGACGGCTGTGCACCTGGAAAGTACGCTCAACGCCCACACCGTGGGATACCTTGCGCACGGTGAATGCAGAGTTCAGGCCGCGGTTACGCTTACCGATAACCACACCCTCAAACGCCTGCAGACGCTCGCGGTTACCTTCGGTTACCTTTACCTGTACCACAACGGTATCGCCCGGGGCGAATTCCGGTACATCCTGTTTCATCTGTTCGGCGTCGAGCGCCTGAATGATCTTGTTAGTCATGCCTAGTCTCCTGAGAGTCTGTAGCTTCACAGCTAGAGTTAAGTGCTTCAAGGTCCCGACGAAAGTCCGTCAACAGCGCATGCTGTTCCTCGGTTAGGTTAATTGCTTCAAGCAAGTCTGGCCGTTTCTGCCAGGTCCGCCCCAGCGCCTGTTTCAGGCGCCAGCGCCGAATTCTTTCGTGGTCACCGGACAGTAGCACTTCCGGGACCTCATGCCCTTCAAAATTTTCCGGGCGGGTGTAGTGTGGGCAGTCCAGCAACCCCTCCGTGAAGGAATCCTGCTCTGCCGACTGAGCGTGCCCCAAAGCGCCTGGAATCAGCCGGGTCACGGCATCAATTACCACCATGGCGGGCAACTCACCGCCACTCAGAACGTAATCCCCGATGGACCACTCCTGATCGACCACCGTCTTCAGCAAACGCTCATCAATCCCTTCATAGCGTCCCGCCACCAGCACCATCGGGCCATAACTGGCCAGGGTTTCTACGCCAGACTGATCCAGCGGCCGCCCCTGAGGCGACAGATAAATCACCGGTGCGTCCTCCCCGGCCCAGGCCTGGGCGGCCGCGATAGCGTCGCGCAGAGGCTCCACCATCATCACCATGCCGGGACCGCCACCGTAGGGTCGATCGTCTACCGTGCGGTGCTTATCCCGAGTAAACTCCCGGGGGTTCCAGCACTGCACGTCGATCAGCCCCTGCTTGACGGCCCGACCGGTCACACCGTAGCCGGTCACCGCCTGCATCATGTCCGGAAACAGACTGACCACCGCCAGTCGTACCGGCTGTGTTTCGGGCGCTTCGCTCAAAACTCCGGGTCCCAGTCCACCTCGATACACTCTGCCGCCAGGTCAACCCGGCGCACATACTGTTCGGGCACATAGGGAATCAATCGCTCGCTCTGGTCGATACTCTGGGCATCACCCTGCACCACCAACACATCGTTGGCGCCAGTCTCCAGCAAGCGTGTCACGGTACCCAGATCGTACTCCTGACCGCCCCAGTGGCTGACGACCCGAAGGCCCTGCAACTGATGCCAGTAATAGTCGTCCCCTTCCAGCTCCGGGAGCAGCTGTTTTTCCACGGCAATGGTCACCCCGGTGTAGAGGGCGGCCTCATCGCGGTCGTCGACACCCTTGATGTGCGCAACAAACCCTTTGCCGTGAGGTCGACTGTCATCGATTTCTACCGGTTTTACTCCCCGGGCGGTTTTCAACCACCAGGGGCCGTAGCCAAACAGGTTCTCCTGCGGCTCGGTGTAGGAGTGAATTTTCACCCACCCCTGAATACCAAATACGGCGGTAATACGCCCGACGTCAATCAGGTTTGACCCCTTGTTGCGGGTTCGGGCGTCAGCCATAGTCAAGCGCGCCTCGCTTAGGCGGCTTGCTTCTTCTGCTCTTTCAGCAGGCTGGCTACGCGCTCGCTCAGCTGTGCGCCTTGGCCTACCCAGTACTCGACACGCTCATTGTCGATACGCAGGCGCTCTTCCTGACCGCGGGCGATCGGGTTGAAGAAACCAACGCGTTCGATGTAACGGCCGTTACGGGCGCTGCGGCTGTCGGTTACGGACAGGTGGTAAAAAGGACGCTTTTTGGAGCCGCCACGTGACAGACGAATAGTTACCATTGAGGATTTTCCTATATTTTCCAATTGGGGCCGGCACTTACCGACACCCGGTGAAAAGACCCAATCACACACAGGGTGCGAAAGGCGCGGTATTTTAAGGGAAAGAATCGGCTTTGTATAGGCCGATATGGACAAAGATCGGCCAATTTGCGTGCCGGCCAGCCGCTTGTGGCCGACCGGCAGACGCCCGGGCGGTCAGTCGGTCATATCGGTGTAGCGATTGGGGAGGTCCAGATCGATACTCTGCGCCATGCCCGGCAGGCGCAACTCCCGGCTGCCCAGCTCGATTTCGCTCTCATCGATCATGTTCTGGCCAAAGTGGTACAGGGTATCGAACTGCCCCTTGAGCGCCTGGCTATCATAGACCCCGGCCCGCTCCCGGACCGACTCCCGACGCGCCGCGTAAGCCTCAAACGCCGAGTCACCGTAGCGCCGGCGCAGCATCGGCTCCACCACCCGGGGGGCCAGCACGCTGGCGGTGGCATTGTTGCCACCAAACCCTTTGGAGTTCAGGAACGCCACATCCAGCGGATTTTCCCGGCGATCCAGGTCCTCCAGCGGAATGGTCAGGCGTTCGGAAAACACGTCATCCGCCACCTTGTCGATGGTCTTGATGCCCGGCACAAAGCCATAACGGAACACACCGAGGCTGTTGATCAACTGCTCGCCGCTGGCGGCGGACAGGGTGTGGCCCACATAGGCCTTGACCGCGGTGACCGGCCAGTCGGTAATACCGAACACCTCGGCCACCCGATGAAAGATCTCGGATTCGGTCACCCGATTCTGGGGGGTGCTGGAGCCGTGGGCCTGAATCATGGAGCGCTTCTGGATCGACTCATCACCCAGAATGGCGCGCGCGGAGGCGACCGCTTTGGCCATGGTGATGTAGTTACCCGGCCCCGGTGCGGAAATCGACTTTTTGAAACCGTCCGCATTGATGAACACGTCATTGACCGCACCGTGAATATCGGCTCCAAGCTCAAGCGCCAGCGCATCATCCATGAGCACCACATACTGGCTGGACTCGGCAATGGTGAAACCGCAGTTTTCCCCGAACGGCCGACTGGTCCGACGAGGGTCGGTCTCGTCGGCACCGTCGATTTTCTTCAGTTTGTCTTCGGCGGCCAAAGCACCCATGGTGGCATAACCATCGATGATTTCCGGGGTGATCGGCGCCTCGGCGTTACCCACCACCGCGACCCGGCAGCGCCCGGCGGTAATGTCTTCCACCGCCGCGCGCAGGTTATACAAAAATGAGGCACAAGCGCCGGCAATGGCCCCGGTCTGACCGACGCTGCCGATAATGTAGGCGTTGACGAAATCCGCCGGCATGCTGTTCAGACCCAGTGGGCACTGCTTGGTACTGACCCGACCGCCCTTCAGGCGCGCCTGCAGCAAACCGCCAAAGCCCGCCTCGTCCATCTGACTCATGACATTGCTGGCATATACACTCACCTGGTCCGGACGCACCGCATTGGCAATGTCAGCCCAGGGCACACCCACCGACTGGATCGCATCAGAGGCACCAATGACGGTCAACTGCAACGCTCGGGGATGAAAGCGGGAGTTATACAGAGTGCCGGGATCGAACCCCTTGGGCAGTTGCCCGGCGGACTTGACCGGCAGGGCCCGGAAGCTGTCCCATTTTACATCCAGTGTTCCAGTCAGCGTGACTTTGACGCGCCGATCATCCAGCGTTTGAACCTGCCAGTCGGAAGGCAGCGGTTCGGGCAGGTCGCGCTCGGACAATTCAAAACTCATGGGCGCCTCGCTACCACTGAGGCTGGCACTTTTCTGCCAGTGCGCGGCATCCACATCAAAAAGCGCCGGGTCGATGCGGCGAATCAGCGTGCCCTCCAGAATCGCCGGGCCGAACTGGCGCTCAATCTCGGCCAGCTCATAGGGGCGGTCATCCGCGTCCCGATAAGCATTGTCTTCGAAAGTCACCAGCCCCATCAGCACCGCCAGGCCGGCCAGGGTCTCCTGCCGCTCTTGTGTGGGCAAGCTTTCGATGATCATTCGCCGATAGGCATGATGACCCGAGCTTCGACCGGCGGCATTAAAACCACCAAATCCCACAATAACCGGCAGTGATGACATAGTTGACTCCCATTGAATTCAACAACCTCGACGGGTCCACAGACGGCGGGCACACGAGGTCTGGACAGCTGGAAAGTGTATTGCCCTGACTGGCAATTGTCATGGTTGTTTTCGCCAAAACTTGTGGTATTTTGGCCAAATCACACCAGAGAGCCCGTTTTATGCCCCAGAATGCCGGAGAAGCCATTCAGATAGCGTTTCTGCTCAGCGACAACATGCTGGCTACCAGCGCCACCCTGCCCATGGAGATGCTGCTCACGGCGGAGAGCGCCAACCAGCGCGACCGCGGCAGCCAGCGAACCCGACTGATATTGAGCACGGTCTCGGCCCAGGGTGAGCCGGCCGCGACCCGATCCGGCCTGCGCTGGACGCCAGACCACGCCCTGGAGAATGCCCCCTCCCCCGATCTGGTTTATGTACCCGGCTTCTGGCGCAACCCGCGTCCCATCATCCGGCGCCAACCGCAGGTGCTGGACTGGCTCCGGGAGCAATATCAGAACGGCGCCCTGATCAGCGCGGTGGGCACCGGCTGCTGTTTTCTGGCCGAGGCGGGGCTGCTCAACGGCAAACCCGCCACGACTCACTGGCACTACTTCGACCAATTCCAACGCGACTATCCTGAGGTCGACCTCAAGCGGCAGTACTTCATCACCCAAGCGGGCAATCTCTACTGTGCCGCCAGTGTGAACTCGCTGGCGGATCTGACGGTCCACTTTATTCAGCGCCTGTATAACAAGCGCATTGCCAGCCACGTCGAACGTCATTTCTCTCACGAAATCCGCCGCTCCTACGAAAGCAGCGGTTACTTTGAGGAAGCGCACAGTCGCCACCCGGATGAAGACATCATTCAGGTCCAGCTCTGGCTGCAGGATAATTACCCACGGGAAGTGGTGCTCTCTCAGGTGGCAGAGCGCTTTGGGCTCAGCACGCGAACCCTGAACCGTCGATTCAAGGCCGCTACCGGGCAGACGCCCCTGGATTACCTACAGGAAATTCGCATCAACAATGCCCGGGACTTACTGAAAACCAGCAACCTGACCATCGCTGAAATTGCCGATAAGGTGGGCTATCAGGATACGGGTTATTTCACCACCCTGTTCAAAAAACAGTTGGCGATCACCCCGCGTGAATACCGGGCTACCGTCCGAGCAAAACTGTTCAGCGCGGAGTGAACCCATCCGAAAAATCGTCAAGTTCAAACCCATAAAAAAACCGGCGAGATCACTCGCCGGTTTTTTCTGAGAACAGAATGCCGTTTAGGCGGCTTTGGAATCGTCGCGGTTTTTCGATTCCGCTTCGTGGGTCACAGACTTGACGTCTCGACCGTCTTTCAATGACGGGCTTTGCCCATCATCAATCTCAATGGTACGCGGCTTCATCGCCTCGGGAATCTCCCGCTTCAGATCGATGTGCAGCAGACCATTTTCGAAGGTCGCGGCTTTGACTTCCACGTGATCGGCCAGTTGGAACCGGCGCTCAAAATTACGCGCGGCGATGCCCTGATGCAGGTACTGCCGCTCTTCCTGTTCGGGCTCTTTATTGGCCGAAATCGTCAGATTGTTCTGATTGACCTCGATGTTCAATTCCGAGCGGTCAAACCCGGCGACGGCCATGGTAATTCGGTACTGGTCCTCACCGGTCAACTCGATGTTGTATGGAGGATAGCTGGGTTGGTTCTGCTCGCTGCGGCTCAGTGTATCCAGCAGACTGGCCATACGATCAAAGCCGATGGCAGAACGGTACAGGGGAGAAAAATCGAAGCTACGCATAACAATATCCTCTTCAGAGCAATATTCAATGGGACTCATCACAATGATCGAGTCGGGTTCAGTAAATGCTACCGGCCGGGAGCAACAGCGTGTTGCTCATCTGGACACACTAGCCATCAGGTAGTGCCGGCAACCAGGCCCCTCAATTCGAGCGGGCTCACTGAAAAAATAAGGCCGACCAGACCGTTTTCAAGGCTCTGAAGAAAAATATTTATTCCTACTCGTTCCCGGGGTTACGAAGAATCTGCTCCAGCGCCGGCAACAGTTCGGGATACTGAAACTGAAAACCGGACTCCAGCGCCGCCTCCGGTAATACCCGCTGACTGACCAGCAACAACTCATCCGCCATATCGGCCATCATGGCCCGCAACATGAATGCCGGCGCGGGAAATATGGCCGGGCGATGGAGCGTCTTCGCCAGCGAGCGGGTGAAGTAGCGATTGGTGACCGGATTCGGCGCCGTTCCGTTCACCGGTCCGGACAGGTTGTCCTGTTCCAGGCAGTGCAGAATCAGGCGCACCAGATCCGTCCGGTGAACCCAGGACATCCACTGGCGCCCCGACCCCAGACGCCCGCCCAACCCCAGTTTGAAGGGCAACAACATGGACTGCAGCGCACCCCCACCGGGCCCCAGCACAATACCGGTCCGCAACCGACAGACCCGGGTGCCGGAGTCGGCAAAGCGCTCCGCCACCGCCTCCCAATCCCTGCATAACTGGGCCGCGAAGCCCGTACCGCTACCATCCGCTTCGGTCAGCGGTCGGTCACCCCCATCGCCGTAGAAGCCGATGGCGCTGCCGCTGACCATCCGTTCCGGAAAGTGGCCCCGCTGTTGAAAGTGGGCCAGCAGCGCCTCGGTGGTCCCGATACGGCTTCGCCGAAATTCCTCTTTGCGCCGGTCATTCCAGCGGCCACTGGCCAGGGGCTCGCCGGCCAGATTGACCACCGCGTCGACCGGTCGATCCGGCAACTGGTTCAGCTCCGATACCAGGCTGACGCCGGTACCCAGAACCCGCGCGGCCCGCAGGGTGTCCCGCGTGAGCACCACCGGGTGATAGCCCCGCTGCTGCAATGCATGACACAGAGGTACACCAATAAAGCCGGTGCCGCCGGTCAACAGGATGGTGCGCGAGGTCTCGGTGCTGGTCATAGTCCGCTCTCCGGGTTTTAACAGGTGTGGCGGATCAGTCTTCGGCCCCACCTGCGGAGGCCACGCAGCCTGATCCCGTTATTACAGTCTACTACTTACATCAGGTTCGTTCGGATCAACCCACGCCTTGGGCTACACTTATGGAGACAACAGCTTAGAACCGGTTAAGGGAGATTGCCATGTCCCGCTATAACACCCTCCTGGTGGCACTGGATCTGACCCAGGACTCTGCCCAGGTCCTGAGCGGCGCGAAAAAGCTCGCGACAGCAGGCTCGCACCTCCATCTGGTCCACGTGGCCGAACACCCGGTCACAGCGTTGGGTAGCGGCACCGGGCGCAACCATCGCCACGGGGAACTGCAGGTACGTCAGGAGCTGTTTCCCCGCCTGCAGGCGTATGCAGATGGCATGGCGCTACCTCCCGACCACCTTCACATACTGTTTGGCGACGCGCCCCAGGAGATCACTTATCTTGCCGGCAAGCTCGGCGCCGATGTCATCGTGACCGGCAGTCACGGGGAAAAGGGACTGAAGCGACTGCTGGGCACCACCGCGACCGATATTCTGCACCAGGCTGCCTGTGACGTTTTAATCGTGCGCATCCACGAACCCGCCCAGGGCACCTGATCTGCCCCGCTCGCGCCCCCGATGCCCGAACGCCGGGCACAAAAAAACCCGCAGCCAGTGCGGGTTTTTTGAACCACCGAAACAATCAGGCGGCTTCTTTGGACTGCTCTGAGTACTTGTTGACCAGTGCATTCAGGTTCTGCATGGACTGCAAGTGGCTGAAGATCAGCTCCAGACCGTCTTTCTTGAACAGGTCCAACACGTCTTCGTCGCTGATTTTCTTGAGCTTTTCGCGGTTGACCACGTAGAAACCGGTCAGGTTGAAACCGCCGCCTTCCTGGCCGTCTTTCAGCTTGATATTGGCTTCCATCGGCTCCAGCAGCTCGAGCTCGGACAGGCGTTTGCAGAACACATTGGTCAGCTCGGCGCGATACTGGTAGTCCTTCAGGAACTCCATGACGCCCTTGAGTTCTTCGGTCTGCTCGCCCGTTTCGGTGAACAGGCGCTTGCCCTCGCTGCCATCTTTGCTCCAGCCTTCGAACTGGTCGTCGATGCACAGGGTGAAGTTGTCCGTCTTGCCGTCATTGGCGAAGGCGAAGGGGTAGCGGCGCAGGAAGCCCGGGATATAGCGCATAGTCAGGCGCTTTTTCTCGTCCAGAAACAGGTTCTGGCCTTTCTTCAGGCCCATCACCGCCAGGGGAACAAAACCGCCATCGTCCTGGGTCTTGGCAAAAATCACCGGCAGTTCACGGGCCACAGAGGTGATCTCGGTCGCCAGCAGCGGCACGGAATTCAGCTCCTCGGCAAAGGCGTGGTTGTCAATCTGGATCGACCAGTCGCGGTGCGCTTCGCTGGAGACGGGGGAGATGTTGTTGTAGATCAGCAATTGTTTCGACACGATATTACCTCAGTTGTTATTCTCAAGCGCCGCACCGGGCGCCGTGATGCAAGAAAGGACAAATACTAGCATTATCCGAAGCTCTGTCACCACCCGAAATCCCCCTCGGTGGCCACTTGGCGCGCCATTTGCCCACCCTGGACTTTCCGGCTAGACTCCCAGAACAAACGCGACCCCCGTGCCATACTCCCCATGAGCGCTGTGGTCCATAATAAGCCATCACGGCTCGGAAAAAGGACCCGGATAAAGGACCCTCCGTCATGCCCCCTCGCATTCCCCTGTATCGTATTGCCAGTCTTGTTCTGGCGTTGACCGTCCTGACGCCCGGGGCTATCGCCGCGAAAAACCGATCCTCCGAGGCTCAACCCGTCACCAGCGGCCAGCCGTTCGGGACCTATGAATCGCCGTTTGGCTACCAACTGGACCTGACCGGGAGCGACTGGACCCACTGGCCACAGGTCAGTGAGCATGTCAGCCATCCGGACATTGGCGGGGAGCGCTGGCAGGGAGCCTTCGTCTCGGTCCCCGCCTGCTTCACCGACTGGCGGCCCGGTAAAGAGGCGGTGCGCTATGCTCTGTTACGGGCCATCGGGCACGAATACCCCACACCGGGAGTCCGCAACCCCCAATCCCGACGTATTGGCGAACAGGAGGCGGCGTCCTGGGAGCGGCTTCTGCCCAGGGAGAATGAGCTGCCGCTGCGCTTTCGCTATCACCTGGTCAACCGGGGTGATTGCACCCACCTGTTTGCCGTCTGGACCACCCTGGACGACGCGGCCCTGGATACTCTGTCCGAAGAGGTCATCGACGCTGTGAGTTGGTCAAAGCCCAACGCTGCGGCCGACCCCGTGGCGCAAGCCTGGTTCTACAACGCCGCCGGGCTCTACTTCCACAATGCAGAGAACCATCTGGACGCGGTAAAAGGGTTTGCCCTTGCCGCCCGACTCGATCCACAGGACAAGGTCTATATCAATAACACCGCCTCCACCTACAACTTGCTGAACCGCTACCGGGACGGGCTGGCGTTCATGCAGCACCCGGACATTCAGGCCCAGAGCGACGCCATGATCCAGGGTTGGCTGGGCTGGTTTGAGTACCACCTGCAGAACTATCCAGCCGCCATCGACCACTATCAGCGCGGCTTTGCACTGGGTTCCCTGTCAGAAGACGACCTCTACGCGTATGTGCAGAGCCTGCTGCAACAGGATCGGGCCGACCAGGCCCAGGCCGTGTTAGACCAGCACAGCCCCCGCCAGCCCGGCGCAGTCGCCATCCAGGCGCAGGCAGAAGTCGCCCGGGCCCGATCCGCCTACCAGCAGGCCCTGACGGTTCTGGATGAGGCGGATCGCCGGGGGGTTCACTCCCCCAACCTGCACCTCACCCGGATGGATGTGCTCGGGGACATGCGGGATTACGAAGCGGTCATCGCCTACAGCGATCGGCTGATTGAACGGGGGTTGGGTTCCAATACCGTGTACAACTATCGGGGCGATGCCCAATACCATCTTGAGCGCTACCGGGAGGCCAAGGCGTCATTCGAGCAGGCACTGGTCCTGCAGCCCGGTGACCGGGCCACCGCTGAATACCTGCGCTTCACCAACGCCCAGTTGGGCAAGGGCGATTCCGCCTCCATCAACACCCCCATTGAGCCGGTGGCCTGGCCCGCCCTGACGCCTCCGGACGAGGTGAGTGATATAGACGGCTATGACTCTCATTACCCCCTGACGGTCACGGCCTATCACTACGACCCGGCCAGACCGCTCAAAACCACCGAGGTGCGTCATATCCAGGTGCACGACACCGCCGGCGTCAATCGTCACAGCACGCTGATGGCCCGCTACAACCCGCTTTCTGAACGCCTGTATATAAACCGCCTCGAGGTGTTTGACGAAGACGGCGAGCGGGTGTCTTCACTGGACCGGAGCAGCCTGTACATTGGCGATGCCGAGGACTACGACCAGGCCACCTTCGGCAAGGTTGTTCGCGCCCCGGTGGCCGGATTGGCGCCGGGTTACCGGATCGAGTTTGAATACACTCTGGAACAGCGCTCCCCGGCCGAGCGATTCCCGTTCGAGCGCCTATATTTGTCCGGCCAGCGTCCGATCGGGCTATCGGCGCTCTATATCGAGGGCGAACTGGATTACCTGCTGTACAACCAGACCAACGCGCCCCAGCCCAAAAAGCGCCGGAACTCTCTGCTCTGGACCGTGGAAAACCCGACCCCGGCGCTGTGGGAGCCGATGCAAGTGGACGATGAAGACTATATGGCCAGTGTGGTTGTGGTCAGTAAAAATCAGTGGCGGGAAGCCGGATCAGACTACCGGACGCGGGTGAACGAGGTCATTCTCGCGGACACTCCGGAGCTGGATGCATTGGTGGCCACACTCACCGACGGCCTCGCCCCGGACGATACCGGGGCACGCATAGCCGCCCTTGCCGGCTATGTGCAACGCACCCTGACCTACAAAGCGCTCGAGTTCGGGGTGCGCGGCTACACCCCCAACCCACCGCAGCAGATTCTTCAGGACCGCTTTGGCGACTGCAAGGACCACTCGGTACTGCTCTGGCGCCTGCTGCGCGAAGCCGGGATTCCCGCCGAGCTGGCCCTGGCCAATCTGTCCGGCCCGGTGGACCCCGACATGCCCAGCATCGATCAGTTTGATCATATGGTCGTGTATCTGCCGGAGTGGAATGGCGGCACCTTTATCGATGCCACCAACAAAAACATCGATCTGCTCGGGGTCGCACCGGACGGGCTGGGAAGCACCTGGACGCTGACCCTGGGAGAGCGCCCTGCGCTGGTTCAGGTGCCCGCCCTCGACCCCAGCCGAGTCGACATCCGTCGGTCATTGAGCGCCCTGCCCAACGGCGAAACCCGGGTGCGGGAAAGCCTGACCATGAGCGCCTACTTTGCCTCCAGCCTGCGCGGCTATTTCAAAGATATCGAGCCCCGCGAGCGGCTCAATTGGGTGCAGCGGTTCCTCGGGGAAAATGGCCGGCCGGTGATTGTGGAATCACTGTCCGTGGACAACCTGGACGACACCGAGAAGGAACTGATCCTGACGCTCGACTACCGGGTCGGCCGGAGCGCGCGCCAGCGGGGTCAGGCGGCGGTCATCGATCCGGCCTACTGGGAGCGCTACTATCTCAGCAGTCATTACGTGCACGATCGACAGACGGACTTTGAGATCGCCTACCCCCTGCGGCTGACCTCCCGCATCACCTACCCGGTGGAGGACGAACGGACCCCGGAACCGGTGGTCGACCAGCACGACCAGTCCCGCTTTGGTCACTTTCGCTCAAGGTCCCTCGCCGGCGCTGATGCGCTGACCCATCAGTTTGACTACCGACTCGAAGCCGGCCGCTTCTCGGCCAACGACTACCGCGACTTCCAGGCGTTTACCCTGAACGCCATCGACGCCCTCTCCCGCCCGGTGACCCGCAGTCGACACTCGGATCAGGCGACCCGCTAACTCAGGGGTCGTCTGACAGGCGCTGGCGGGCCCGGTCAATGTGCCGGCAGAACAGTTCGGCGCCATCCAGGATGCGCAGCGTGTGCCGCTGAATCAGATCCGGCGGCACAAAAAACAGGTTGTCCTGCTGTACCGCCGTCAACTCGGACCACGACGTCCACTCATCCAGCCAGTCCGGGCGCTCCTCTCCCATACCGCTGGCCACAATGACCTGGGGATCGCGCTCCAACACCGACTCCATATTGATGGTCGGTGCCAGAGGTTTGGCATCGGCGTAGACATTGCGTCCACCGCACAGGCGAATTACATCACTCACCAGGTGTTCGCCGTTAAGGGTCTGCAGGGGTTGATGCCAGACCTGATACAGCACGCTGACCGGTGTTCGCTCGCTGTATCGAGCCCGCAGCTCGGCCAATCGATTCAGGTGTCTCTGGGCGACCTGTTCAGCGCTATCCCCGGTTCCCGTGAGTGCGCCGATGGAGCGGACCGAGCGAGCCACATCCTCAAGGGTACGTGGCTCATCCACATACACGTTGATTCCAAGCCGCTCCAACTGCTGACGCAAGGTCCGACTGTTACCGGTGGCCCACATCAACACCAGATCGGGCTCCAGTGCCAAAACGGCCTCAACACTGACCGACTGGGCGCTCCCCAGGGGCGGCAACTTTTGGGCTTCCGGTGGATAGTCACTGTAATCCACCGCCGCCAATAATCGGTCACCCGCGCCGGCGCTGTAGACGTTCTCCACGATATGCGGTGCCAGCGCAATCAACCGCGTGGCCGGCTGCTCCAGAGTGATCTCCCGGCCCAGATCATCCGTTACCTGAATCTGGGCCAGTGCATGGAGTCCGAGGGATAAACCAAGCAGCAAAATAAACGCCGTCAAAAACCGACGAAACAAACCCTTACGTTTACCCATTGGCCAATACCACCGGTTTTCCCGTTTTCGGATGGGGAATCACCTCCACCTCCGTATCGAACAGATCCGCAATCAGCGCCGTATTCACAACCTCATCCGGCGAACCATAGGCCACCCGACCACCATCTTTGAGTGCCAGAAGATGATCGCTGTATGCGGCGGCCAGGCTGATATCGTGCACCACCATCACCACCCCGACCCCCCGATCGGCAAAGGCCCGCACCGCCTGCATCAACTGGCGCTGATGGCCCAGATCCAGTGCCGCCACCGGCTCATCAAGCAGCAGAAGCCTACCGGCGGCGGTATCCGGGCGCCAGATCTGGGCCATCACCCGGGCCAGTTGCACCCGCTGCTTTTCACCGCCCGACAAGGACGGATAGAGCCGCTCGGCCAGGTGCGTCACATCCAGCGCCGCCATGGCCTCCGCACACACCTGTTCATCGATAAGCACGCCGGTACTGTGGGGCGTGCGCCCCAGCGCCACCACCTCAGACACGGTAAACGGGAAGGCCAGCGGATTGGACTGGGTCAGCACCGCCAACGCCAGGGCCTTCTCGCCCGCGGGCCAGTGCGCCAGCACCCGATCGTTGAACCGGATTTCCCCCGCGCCCGGACTCAGGTCGCCACTGATGGCACGCAGCAGTGTGGTCTTACCCGCCCCGTTGGGCCCGATCAAAGCCAGAATTTCACCCGGCTGTACCGCCAGTGACACCGAGGAGACCAGTTCGCGCTCGTCAATACAGACACTCAGTTGATCGATGTGCAGTAATGACATGGACTAAGCCCCTTCAAAGCGGCGCTGGCGCAGCAGGGAAATGAAGAATGGCGCCCCCAACAGGGCCGTCACCAGGCCCACGGGCAATTCGGCCGGAGCCATCACGGTGCGAGCCGCCACATCCGCCAGCAACAGCAACACCGCGCCCCCCAGCGCCGACAGGGGCAACAGGTAGCGATGATCCGGCCCCACCCACAGCCGGATCATGTGCGGCACCACCAGCCCGACAAAGGCGATGCTGCCGGCCACCGCCACTGAGAGCCCGACCCCCGCCGCCACCAGAATGATCAACCGGGTTTTCAGCCGCTCGACATCCACCCCGAGGTGGCGGGCCTGAGACTCACCCAGAAGCAGCGTATTGAGCGCCCGCCCGAAGGACGGCAGAGCCAGCAGTGCCACGGTCAGAATACCGCCGGCCAGTAGCACTCGGGTCAGGTTGGCCCCTTCCAGGCCGCCCATCCGCCAGAGGCTGATCCGCCGGAGCATTTCGTTGTCCGCAAAGTACTCCAGCAGCCCTGTGGCGCTGGCAGATAGAGCGGACACCGCGATGCCCATCAGCAGCATGGTGGCCACGGAGGTGCCATTGATGCCGGTCGCCACCCGATAGACCAACCACACGGTAAGCAGCCCACCCAGAAACGCGCCTAGGGATACCAAGGACATACCGGCCACACCGGTTAGCACCCCACTCATCCCCGTGCCGAGCACAATCATCAGGCTAGCACCCACGGAGGCGCCGGCAGTCACACCGATCAGGGAGGGGTCCGCCAGTGGGTTGCGGAACAACCCCTGCAGGATAGCGCCGCACAGCGCCAGCAGAGCTCCCACCGACGCCGCCAGCAAAGCACGAGGCAGTCGGATTGCCTGCACAATCTGCGCGGTGTGCCCGGGCGCCTCCAGCCCCACCAGGGCCTTGAGGACATTGACCGCCCCCAGGTTCACCGAGCCCAGCCACAGCGAGAGCAGTGCGCTGACCACCAGCGCGCCCCCCAGGACAATCGTACCCTGACGGCGCCGGCTCTGGCGGGTGCGGGCGAGCACCACCACGGTCAGTAGTCCACGCCCCGACGGGCTTTGATCCCGGCGTTGAAGGCGTGCTTGATATCCTTCACTTCCGAGACGGTATCCATCAGTGCCTGCAGTTCAGCACCGCCACCCCGCCCGGTGACCACCACACTCTGATGAGCCGGCCGGTTCGCCAGGGCCGAGAGCACGGTGGCCTCATCCAGATAGTCAAAGGCCAGCATGTAGGTCAGCTCATCCAGCACCACCAGATCCAGCGCGGGGTCATTGAGCATCTCCGCCGCCTGGGCCCAGGTCCGTTCGGCGGCGGCAATGTCCCCACTGCGGTCCTGGGTATCCCAGGTAAATCCGGTGCCCATCTGGTAAAAGCGCACCTGGGGGAGCTGCTCTTTGAGGTAGATTTCCTCCCCGGAGAGCTGCTCGCCCTTGATGAACTGGACCACGCCCACCGTCTGGCCATAGCCCAGGGCACGCAGCACCATGCCGAAGGCCGAGCTGGATTTCCCCTTGCCGTTACCGGTCAACAGAATGGCCACACCGCGATCGGTATCCGCCTCAGCGATGCGGGCATCCACCCGGGATTTCTGTTTTACCATGGCGGCCTTGTGACGGGCCGCCTTGCGCTCTTCGTTCGTGTCACTCATGGAGTGTCCTGTCATTAGTGCCTAAAAGGTGAACTCTACACCGGCATAGCCGGCCGCGCCGCTGGTGTTGTAGTTGAGGGTTTCGACATAGTCCTCATCCAGCAGGTTTTCCGCGCGCACAAACACCACCATACCGTCAATGACCTGATAGCGCACATTGGCGTTGACCACCTGATAATCGTCCAACTCGGTGGTGCCCTCTTGCCGATCCCGGGATGTGCGCCAGTCCAGCGCCACCGTGAGTGCCTCCACCGGCGAGTAGCGCAGACCGACATTGGCCAGATGACGCGGCTGCAGTGAGCGAGGGTTGCCATCGCCGGCTTCGGTGTCGACGTAAGTGTAGTTACCCACCAGTTGCCACTGGTCGGCCAAAGGCACCTCGGAATTCAGCTCTACCCCTCGGGACTCACTGGTGACGCCATCTTGCAGATAACCGCTGTAGGCGATCATATCGAAAAAGATTTCGTCTTCGATTTTCTGATCAAACCAGACCGCTTCCAGGTGCAGGCCATTGCGTCCGAAATATTCGACACCCAGATCCAGACCTCGACTCTCTTCGGCGTCCAACGACGGCGGTGGAAGTTCCTGTGATCGGTTATAGTCGATTTCCGACAGGCTGGGTGCGCGGAACCCGGTACCCAAAGCCGATTTGAACTTCAGCTCACCACTGGACAGCGGCACCCGGTAAGCAGTGCTCAGACGATAGCTGGTGTGATTGCCAAAATCGTCATTATCATCCTGACGCACACCGGCGGTCACAAACCACTGTTGCTGATAAGCACCCTGATACTCGAGGTAGGCCCCGCGTTGCTCGCGCTCCAGGTCCATCACCTCATCGCGGCGATGCTCGGCGCCGTACACCAGGGTGTGAGAGTCGGCAAGATCCACTTTACCGTTCAGTTCCCACTTGGCGATTTTCCCTTCGGTTTGATAGGACACAGCGCCATCGGCGTAGTTGATCCGGTCCACATCGGTCTGAGAGTAAGCAAAGGTATTGGCGCCGCTCTGATTACGGTGGGTAATGCTGGCCCGCGCGTTGGTTTGCTCAAACTGATCAACGCAGTCTTGCGTCGCTACCGGGAAGCCGCAGTTATCAAATTCCGATGTGCCTTCGGTATCACGCACGACGATCTGCGCCCGCAAATCCCGATCCAGATTCCAACCACCGCGCGCGTGCAGCGTGGTGTTTTCGTAGCCATCGGCCTCCCCGGTGGGATCGTCGGATCGAGCGCTGAAACCCTCGGTATCGGCGCGCGCGGCCGAGAGATAAAAGTCGCCCTGCTCATTACCACCGCCCACATAACCGGAATAATTCCGGGTATCGTAGCGGCCGCCTTCACCACTCAGGCCCGACTGCATTCCGTCGTTGATATGATCGGTGGTGACGTTGAGTACACCGCCCGCATCCGCGCCGTACATCATGCCCTGTGGGCCACGAAGCAGCTCGACCCGGGCAACGTTGGCCGTCAACAGGTGATGGACCTGGCTGCTCGACTGAGGCCCCGTGGGGTCGGTGATATCCACCCCATCCACGCGCACCAACGTCCGGAAACCGGACTCACCGCGCACCCGCACCGAGCTGGCCTTGCCCGGTCCACCGGCATTGGTAATGGACACCGACGGCATGGTCCGCAGCGCGTCGGCCAGAGACTGTACGCCCAGGTTTTTCAGGTCCTGCTTGTCCAACACGGCGACCGAGCTACCCAATTGGCGCAGCGGTGTTTCGGTCCGGGAGGCGACCACCACCAGGGTTTCCAACGGTGAGTTGGCCGACGCCGGGTC
Source organism: Marinimicrobium sp. (assembly GCF_002695945.1). Lineage (NCBI taxonomy): Bacteria > Pseudomonadati > Pseudomonadota > Gammaproteobacteria > Cellvibrionales > Cellvibrionaceae > Marinimicrobium > Marinimicrobium sp. Next base: position 75,266 of record NZ_NZQP01000017.1, read on the forward strand.
AAAAGAGGCTTGGGATGATTGGGCCACGGCGAGCGCCGGGACCGAGGCAGCGAAGACCGCTGCACTGAGTACAGATGTTTTAAACACAGTAATCCCCTATGTTTGATCAAAGACAACATGGGGAGGGAGGAAACGCAAAGCGACGCGGCTGCGCGGGGCAGCACGTGAAGGATTGCCGGATGGTAGCCCTCCGCTCCATCATAGAACGCGACAGAGGGCCGGTATCGGGCTTACAGGGCCATGATTCACCCTGATCACCGTTGCGGGGGCAGCGCTGGATTGTCCAGACTTCCCGTTTAACCTGCTCAGCCTCGATAGGAGTCGGGGGCAGCAGGCACCCTGTGTCGAGGCGGCAATGTAGGGGAGCGCCGCGGGAAAGTCAACGACGCACAGGCGGTACCCCCAAGGAGGCAGGCTTGCCACTACTCCGTCAGTCGGGCATAGGCGCGGTAACGATCCCGAATGTGGCGCACATAACTCACCGGCTCATGGCCGCGCACAAAACCAAATCGGGCCTTCTGGTAATAGCGCGGTTGGGTGAGCAACAGCATGGCTTTTTCCACATGGCCAAACCACTGGTCCGGATCCCACCCCTGCTGGTCCGCCAAGCGGCGGGCGTCGCGCACATGTCCCACGCCGGCATTGTAAGCCGCCAGGGAAAACCACATCTGCTCGTCCACCGGTAGCCGCTCCGGGAACCGGTAGCGCAGCCAGTCCATGTATTTGACGCCGGCATGCACACTGACTTCCGGATCATCCAGGGGAGACAGCCCCAACTCATTGCCGGTACGGGGCATGACCTGCATCAGGCCCTTGGCGCCCACCCAGGACACGGCCGCCGGATCAAACCGACTCTCCTGATACATCTGCGCCAGGATCAGGCGCCAGTCAAAGCCATACTGCTCCGCGTAGGACCGGGCCAGTTCATCCCAGGGTGAAAGCGCCCCCGTTTCCGACACATCCACCCGTCCGGCCCGCTGCTCACGGATGCGGGCGTCGTCCTCGAAGTAACGTTTGTACAGAATGTTGTAATGCAGCCCACGGTATTCCTTTTTCCAGAACGCATTCACCGCCGCCAGCAACTCCGGATTCTCCGGGCGCACCGCCCAGCCCTGGTTGGTGGGGTCACCCAGGGGCAACAGACCCTGAATATCATCCCGCCAGGTCAGCTCCGACTGCAGAATATGGCTGTCGGCGATGGTCAGGTCATAGGTGCCATCGGCCACGCGCGCCAGAATATCCTCCGTTTCCATGGTGGAAGAGACCGGCGCGAGGGTCACATCCACCCCCCGCTCCCGGATTGACTCGGCTGTTGACCAATAGCTGCTGGATCGGCGCAGGTGCAGGGTACGGCCCGCCAGTTGTTTGAGCGAGTCAATGGCCGGCTCGTCCGCGCGTCCGACGAGCGTCTCGGTGGCGTAGTGGTAGGGACGGGAAAAGGCCACCCGATCCGCGCGCTCGTCCGTGCGCGTCATGAAGGCGGCAATCATATCCCCACGCCCCTCGTTGAGCATCGGGATCATCGCCTCGTCACTGTCGGCCACGACCATCTGCAGACGCACGCCCAGGCTGTCAGCAAAGCGCTTGGCCAGTTCGTACTCAAAACCGACCAACTCTCCCCGGTACAGATAGTAAGTAGCGCCGTTGTTCCGGGTAATCACCCGCAACACCTTGCGTTCCTTGATGCCCGCCAGATCGTCCGTATGCGCCCGGATATCGGTGCGTGTCAGGCGTTCGCGGGTCAGAAAGCGATTGAGTTCTTCAAGCAACGCGGTATTGGAGGGGCGAATCGCCCAGGCCAGCGGGCGTCGCTCCCCCAGGGTGAGCTGCACCTGTACATCGTCCCGGTAAGTACGGACCACGTCCATGACATTACTGTCCTGCAGCGCAAAATCGTACTCGCCCGCCACCAGGCCATCGAGCACCTCGTCACTGGTCATGGTCGAGGGCAGCGGCACTATTTCGATGTCCGGGTCGATATCCGGCACCTCGGCAAAATAGGTATCGGCCAACTCCCAGAAACTGGTATCGCGCATGACCCCGACCCGCCGGCCACTCAGGTCCGCGACCCCCTCGGGGGCGGGCTCTCCGCTGCGTCCCACCAGAACTTCCCGAGTCTGATCAACCCCCAGGGTAAAACCCACCTGCTCGGCCCGCTCGGGGGTCACCGTGAGGTTGGCCGCCACCATATCGCCCCGACCGGCCAACAGCTGCGCCAACAGGTCTCCGTACTCGGGAACCGAAATCACCACAGGCTCCAGCCCCTGTTCCCGGGCGAACCGCTTGGCCATCTCCCGCTCCACATCCAGCGGATAGCCGGCCCGCGGCAAATACTCATCCGCGGCCCGATGCACCAGAATCCGGAATTGCCCCCGGGATTTCAGCGCGTCGAGATCNCCNGTCTCGACATANCCGANCTGGGGTATCGGGCACCTTTTCGCCCGCCGGGGAANTGNCACTCTCGGANCCGTCCTGACTGCANCCNGCGATGGACAGNCACATCAGTGACAANCNCCACAGAAATGCGCGCATAGTGATCCTCTCAATCCGGTAGNGGGATTATTTGCTACAGTCTACTGTCTGAGCTTTCAGATTGCACAATCAGCACCNTCGGGCAGCACCATCGGGAACGCCCTGTCAGGGGCACAGCGGATAACATCGGAGTGAAAGGATCAAGCATGGATACTCAAGGGCAACGCCGGCGGGCGGCCAGACTCATCTCCCCTCTTATTTNTGGCCTTGGCCTGTTGGCGCTCACCGGCTGCCAGCCCGGCGGGCTGNGCGAAGACCAAACCCTGAGCGAACAGGANACCGCCGCGCTGCTGCAATCGCTACCGCCACTGCCGGCCGCTTCCGGGCCCGCAAAAACCGATACCACGGCCGATACNCCCNCCCCACCGACCGGACCGACCGCCGAGCCCGCNTTCCCCAGGCCGNACGACCTGACACCGGACGAGAACCCTTCANCTCCGCNNNTGGTNCGCTATGCGCCGGAGGGTGANNTCGAGCGGGCCGCATTGGTCAGCCTCACGTTTTCCGAACCCATGGTGCCGCTCACCCGCCTGGAGCAGACGCTGGAAAAAGNCATTCCCNTTACCCTGACCCCCGAGGTTGAGGGGCAGTGGCGCTGGCTGGATACCCAAAGCCTGGTCTTCGAGCCCACCGGTGATGCCTTGCCCATGGCCACGGACTACACCGTGACCCTTGAGGAGGGTTTTACCTCNGCCGCNGGNGTCCCCCTGGCCACCACCGCNCAGTGGCAATTTNCCACNGCNCCGCTGGCGGTCACCNACTTTTACCCCGGCGACAACGCCGTCACTNGCAAGCAACCCGTTCTGGTCCTGATCTTCAANCAGGCCATCGACAAAAACCAATTGCTTGAGCATGTGAGCCTGAAAGATAAGCAACACACNCACGCACTGAAACGGGNCGACCCGGATACCCTGGCGCAGGACGAATACAAGGCATTGATTGACGACNTGCCGGCCGAACAGTGGCTGGCCCTGACACCCTCCGAACCACTCCCCTGGAATCAGACGTTTTCACTGACCTTGGCGCAAGGCACTCCGGCCANGGCCGGCAACCGGCTGACCAAAGCCGACCAAGCNTTTTCCTTTCGCACCGCCGGCCCATTGCGGATCGAGCGTAANGACTGTGCCGAGCGCNAGTGCACACCCGATGAAGGGGTTTCGTTACAATTCAGCCATCGTCTTTCCGANGACTGGGACAAATCCCGGCTTGAGGTATCCCCCGACGTGGACGGGCTGGAGATTTCTCACTACGGCACNTATATCCAATTGCGCGGCTCTTTTCAGCCGGAGACCGANTACACACTGACACTACCCNCTGGCACGACAGACGAGTTTGGTCGGGCGCTGGAAGAAGACCTGGTCACGAAGGTCACTATCGCCTCCTACCCTCCGATGTTCACCCTGCCCGGTCAAGATTTGATTACCCTGCCCGGGGCCTTTGCCACGCTGCCCATCGTCAGCCGGAATATCCAGACACTGNACATTGAAGTCCGCCNGGTCACACCNGACGACTGGTCCGANTTCCAGCGCTACCGCCTGAACTACCGTCGAGCAGTTGATAAGGAAAAGCCGGAGAAGCCCGGCACNTTACTGGAAAACCACACCCTGACNNTNNATGCCGAAGCGAACACAATGACGGTCACACGCCTTTCGCTGGATNCGTGGTTGAACGAGGAGGGCTTTGGCCACCTGTTGGTNTTTGCGTCGTCNCCTGAAATGGACAACAAAGACAATNGCCGATACCGCTATAACCAGGCCCAATNTGGNCAATGGCTGCAAGTCACCAATCTTGNAGTAAGCACCTACGCGGAACGCGATCGGGTCACCGCNTGGGTNACCGACCTGACCACGGGCACGCCCANTGCGGATGCGCGGGTACACGTCGGAGCGATCAGCGCATCAACCGATGACAATGGACTGGCTTCNTTGCCGTTATCGGACAGAGAAGANCATTCGTCGTTGATGGTTGAGAGCCAGTCCGATCAGGCTCTGTTTNNNGNANACAGNCTNNNGCTCGCNTTNCCGGGNCGAANANAACTATTATCGCTACCCGACNTTCACCTTCACCGACCGCCAACTCTATCAACCCGGCGAAACCGTCCACCTGAAAGGCCTTATCCGCGAGCGCGGNTTCGGCGTCGAGGGCGACCTNCACTACCCCNAGGATCTGACCCANCTGGAGTGGACGGCCTACGATGGTCAACGCAATGAACTCGACCAGGGGCGGCTANCCTTGANCGAGTCCGGCGCTTTTGACCTCTCTCTACCGCTGCCCAGCAGNGCCGCGTCCGGTTCGGCNGNNATTGAACTNCGCCTNTTCCGNGGNNANAANGNNNTNNANNANTNTTNNGGNGGNCACAGNTTNCNCATNGANACCTTCCGCCGCCCCGAATACAAGGTCGACCTGAATTTCAGCGCCGAACGCCCTATCGCACAAGCGCCCTTACAGGCCACGGCCCGGGCGAGCTACTATGCCGGTGGCCCACTGCCCAACGCTCCGGTGGANTGGCAACTGACCCTGAATACGGCTCGCTATGCNCCGCNGGGNTGGTCCGATTACCATTTTGGTCGCGTCCCCCCAATGTGGGGGCACGGCTTTTGGCCCCAACCCGAGGAAGCCCGNTGGCAGCANCAGGCNTCGGGGCAAACCAATACCNAAGGNGAACANCGGTTGAGCATTGCCCCCAACAAGGCATTGGATTTTTCCGATCTGTTGTTTCCCCATACACTGGATGTGACCACGACCGTTACCGACGTCAATCGNCAACAGTGGAGCACCAACNACACTTTNNTNNTGCACCCGNGCNANCNCTACGTNGGGNTGCGNACCGANNANCGCTTCGCGCATANCGAAGACACCATCANCGTTCAGTGGGTGACGGTCGATATCGACGGCAACGCCGTGACCACGGATGCGCCCGACATCGAGGTGGAACGCCTGGCCTGGGAAGACGGCAACTGGCAGACACAGGACACCNTCAACTGCACGCCGTCAGATAAAAAACAGACCTGTGAATTCAGCCCCGCCGACAGCGGGCAGTATCGGATTTCCGCCACGGTGACGGACACCGAAGGCCGTCAAAGCCGCTCACAGATTCACCTTTGGGTNGCCGGCCCNATNAACGACATNGGGCCCACCTATGANGAGCAACCNCGCGTCCAANTGATNCCNGANCAGGATGANTACGCCNCGGGNGATACCGCCNNNGTTCANATACAGACNCCCTTNACCNAGGCGCACACNCTGGTGACCGTGCAGCGNCAGGGGCTGGTCGANGTGGACTATCACTANCTGGAGGACGGTACCCATACGCTGGAAGTACCCATCAANGACAACTACCTGCCCCAGTTGGTGGTCACCGCCGAAGCGATTGGCGGAACACCTGCCGAGGGCCAATCATTGCCCCAGATNGCGGTCGGAGAATTGACNCTGCCGGTCAGNAACACTCACCGNCAACTGAGCGTCGAGGTCACCCCGAGTGCGGAAGCCTTTAAACCCGGCGACCCGNTTGAGGTGTCCACCCGGGTAACCGGCCCGCAGGGCGCGCCCGCGGCGGACGCNGAAGTNACGNTNTATGCNGTTGATCAGGCGGTANTGGATATGGCGGGCTACACCCTGCCCGANCCNCTNNCTGAAATGTATNGCGCNGNCATNNANGGNGTNNTNGAATACCGNTCGCGNGCNGAGATNCCNCTNGTNCCANAAGACGCNAACGACGGTNTNGTCGAAGAAGTCATGGTNTCGGNAGTNCNCGNNATANNNATGTCGATGGCNNTNGNNCGCGGCCCCNNCGAAAGCNCNAANCCNNCNGTCACACTGCGCCANAACTTCAGTGCCCTGGCCACCTTTGAATCCACGGTTACCCTGGATTCAAAAGGCGAGGCAAANGTCTCCTTCACGCTACCGGACAACCTCACCCGCTATCGCATAATGGCGGTGGNCCACACCGAGCAGCAGTTCGGTGCNGGGGNTGCCCNGATNGACGTTGGCTTGCCCCTGATGGTCCGCCCTTCCCTGCCGCGCTTTCTGAACCTGGGCGACCGGGCCGAATTGCCCGTCGTGGTACAGAACACCACCGACCAGGCCATGACCGTTGAGCTCGCGCTGCGGGCCAGCAACCTGACACTGAGCGGCGCCCCCGGACGACGGCTGACCATTCCCGCCAACGACCGGCGCGAGGTCCGCTTCANTGCTGAACCGATTCAGGTGGGTGAAGCCCGCGTGCAGGTGATCGTCCGNTCCGGCGAGCGACNGGANGCGGCCGANGTCGCCGTTCCNGTTCAACGCCCNGCNACCGACGAAGCCTTTGCNCAATACGGCAGCCTGACCGNGGGCAANAANTTNCTACANNTCNNCNTCCCCGANANCGTCTATCCGGATTTTGGCGGCCTGAGCCTGACTACCAGCAGCACCCAGTTCCAATCCCTGCAGGACGCCTTCCTGTACCTGTACGACTACCCCTACGGCTGTGCCGAACAACTGGCCTCNCGCCTGATGGCCATTGCCAGCCTGAATGAATTACTGGGCACATTCAATGCGGAAGGCTTACCGGNTGAGGNNGCCATACAACAAAGTGTTGGCGACCTTCTGGGCCGATTGGAAGAGCTGCAGAATCNCGATGGCGGCTGGGGNTTCTGGNTGCGCAATGAGACGTCTCAGGCGTATCTCTCAGTCCACGTCACNCACGCCCTGTTGCGAGCCCGTGAGGCGGGCTACGAGGTTCCNGCCAGGGTTCTGGAGTCGGCGCTGAGCTATACCCGCTCCGTCGCCCAGCAACTCCCCAAATNCATGGCGGAAAAACCCGGNAATAGCGTGCTTGCCTACAGCATCTATGTGCAGGCCCTGGCGGGTGACNCAGTNGCCTCCGCTGCCATCGATCATTTCCGGCAGACGGAGAGCGAGCTGAGCCTTGAAGCCATGGGCTGGTTATTGAGCGCCACGGCCAACGAGCCGAGTGCGGAGCCGCTGCACGAAAACATCCTGCGCCGCCTGACCAATCAATTGCGAGAAACTGCGGCCACCGCCTCTTTTGTGGAAGACTATGCCGGTGGCGGGCACTGGGTGCTGCACGGCAGTCGACGCACCGACGCGGTGGTTCTGGACGCACTGCTAAGCGCCCGCCCNGACAGTGACCTGATCGAAAAACTCGCGCGCGGGTTGGTCAACCACCGCCGCAATGGCCACTGGGGCAACACTCAGGAAAACGTCTTCGTCCTGCTCGCCCTGAAACACTACTTCCNGGCCCGGGAAGCCGAAGTGCCCGACCTGACCGCTCNGGCCTGGCTGGGTGACCGCTACCTCGGTGAGCAATCCTTTCAGGGCCGGGGCGGCAAGCCCACCCGCACCGGGGTTTCAATGAGTGAACTGCAAAGCGGNGAACCCACAACCACTCTGGCACTACAACACGAGGGACAAGGTCGTCTCTACTACCGANTCGGAATGGAATACNCCCCGGCGGATTTACAACTGGATGCCGCCCGACACGGGTTTCAGGTGGCGCGCCATTATGAAGCCGTCAATGATCCTGACGATGTCACACAGGCCGACGACGGCACCTGGCACATCAAAGCCGGCGCCGCCGTGCGTGTGACGCTCACCCTCACAGTTCCCGCCCGGCGCCACCACGTCGCCCTTACCGACCGCCTGCCGGCGGGCTTCGAAGCACTCAATCCCGCCCTGGAAACCAGTGCGCCGATCCGGGAGAACGAACGAGGAATCATGGGCAGCCGAATCCNACCCGGGCACTGGTACAACCACCAGCAACTGCGCGACGACCGCGCCGAAGCCTTCAGCACCCAACTGGAACCCGGCGTGTATCACTACGAATACACCGCGCTGGCCACCACGCCCGGTGAGTTCGTGGTACCACCGGCCAAAGCCGAAGAGATGTACCAACCGGAAACTTTCGGCCGCTCNGCNACNGAAANCGTCCGGGTNGTCGAAACNCCNTGATGGCCCGCAGAGCCCGTAGGTCGGATTAGCGCCCAGCGCGTAATCCGACAATCGCTGCCCCGCCTCCGACACACACGGAACCTGTTCTACCGGGATGTCGGATTACGCTTCGCTAATCCGACCTACTCGATTAGCTCATAGGCCTTTTCCAGGAACTGCGGGTACAGCTCCTCGCGCTCATACATATTTCGGTAAAAGAGCGCGATCATGTTCTTTTCCGGGTCGATAATATAGGCCGTACCCAAAAGTCCGCCCCAGGCGTAAGCGGAGTCGGATACCGCCGGTACCGGCTCCTTTTCATCGTTATACAGCTCAAAACCCAAGCCAAACTCAAACGGTCGGCTCGCCAGCGGCAGGCGATTTACCGTGGTCATCAGCTCCACGGTTTCCGGCTCAAGAATCCGCTGGCCGTTAAACTCGCCCTTGTTCAACAGCATCTGGCAGAACTTGGCGTAATCCTCGATCGGGCCATTCAGGCCAATGGCGCCCTCCGCATAGGTCTGCTGTTCGGTGACAGCACCCTTGATATACAACTCCGTACCCGGCACCAACTCACCGTCGATTGCACGGTAAGGTTTGACGAAGCGATCAAAATCTTCCGGTGCATGAAACCAGTCGGTATCGTCCATACCCAATGGGTCCAGCACGTTTTCCTTCACGTAGTCACGCAGCGGCTGCCCGGAAATCCGCTCAATCAGGTAACCCAGCATGTTGGTGCTCAGGTGATAGTGCCACTCCGCGCCGGGATCAAAGCCCAACGGGTACTCCGCCAATGCGAGCATTTCCTCTTCCAGATACTCTGCGCTGAAATCCCCACCGGAGGTATGCTGACCGATGGGTACGAAATCAGGCTCCTTTCCGCCAAAACCGAGAAACCCCATGGGCTCCCCACTGTGCTGCTTACGGAGCTCCCCCGCCAGATGGGCATCGAAACCCGCCGTATGCGCCATCAGATGCACAAAAGTCATCGGCGTCTCAACCGGGCGTGTCTCATAGCGACCGTCGTCGTGAAGCTCGGTAATGACCTGATCCGGAATACCCGGAAAATACTTAGAGACAGGATCATGGATATCCACCAGTCCCTTCTCCACCAGCGTCATAAACGCGACGGTCGTCACCGCCTTGGTCTGGGAGAAAAGCGCGTAGTAGTCATCCACACTGGCCGGCACGCCCGCCTCCATGTCCCTCCAGCCAAAGGCCTCGGAATACAGTACCTTCCCGTCCCGGGCGACGAACGCCGCCACACTGTTGGTTTTCTTCTCCTCCACAAAGGATTTCAGCAGCGCATCAATCTCTGCCGCCTTGGCCGGATCAGCGCCCACCCGAGCAATGTCCGAAGGGTACTCGAAGCCCTTTGAGGTCTCCGTGGTGGTACAGCCTGCCGCCAGCAACACCGGAACCAGCATCGCCCATCCAATCGTCATTATTTTTTTCATCCGTCGCTCCACTCTCTGTGTTAGACATAGGTCGTTTATGGTACCGTCATTATACGGTATACATCATACAAATCGTCACCCACGCTCAGCCACAGACAGGTTCTTACCATGAGCAACCACGACGACCACCTTATTGTTTACTACGACGGCGCCTGCCCCCGCTGCGTGGCCGACCGCCAGCGCTATGAGCGCCTGGCGGGTAGCGCCGGCGAAGCCGTCCAATGGGTCGATATAACCGGCCGCGATGACGAACTGAAACAGCGTGGAATAGACCCCGACAGGGCCCTGCGCGAACTGCATGTGCAAGATGGCGAGGGGCAGATACACCGGGAGCTGGATGCCTACATCCTGCTGATGCGAAAAACCCGTCTGTTGCGACCCGTAGCGTGGCTGATCGGCCTTCCCGGCATTCGCGGGTTATTATCCCGCAGCTATCACGCCTGGGTGGACCGTCGCTTGAGGAAAAGTGGTCGAGGCTAGCTTGCGGTTGGAAGCAACCCATTTCTCACCGACCAACCTCGACCCTTGTTATCAGTGAATTTCCGACCAACCTTCAACGGTTACACCGTTGTAGCAATCGTCGTCACCAAACGCAGTATCGGGAGTGACCAAGCCACCCCGCTTTATGTTCTTTATTGAATAAATGGCTCGCCATCCACAAGCACCTGTGGCGGCGGACAAATGGACAAACTCGACTTTGTCACCTTGCTCACTCATATACACGACGCCTCTGGCAAGATCGCCGGATTCTGTGGCCTCCGAACCTTCAGGTGGCTGCAGGATCAGTTTCTTAAACGTTGCGGCTTGAACATCAACGACGAACAGGTGAAACGCATCCTGATAGGCGCCGAACTCACAGGTCAGGCTTAGTAACCTCAAGCGCTCCTCAAGAGTAATCCAATGCTTTCGACGGGGCTCACTGCCCTGATTCTCGGTCTTGCAATCGGTAATGTCTAAAGATTTCAGCCAATCGCTATGGGTGTAAGATTCCCACCCCTCTGGCAGCGGCTGCACGAGGTCCTTCCTGTTACCCTCCTGCTGTTTCTTCGCATCGACAGTATCGGGATCACTTTCGGCTTCGGCCGAAGCCTCGCTGGTGTCGGCGCAAGCCGGAACAGACAGAGCCAACCAAAAAAGACCGAGGAGTCCAAGACTACGCATAGTGTGCAAACCTGTTGTTGGGCATCAATCGGAACAGTTTCTGTGCAGAGGAAGCAAAGAGCAGGTCCTCAAAATCCCTGGCATCCCGCGCGATTTCTTCAGCATGATCATTGCCATTGATGATTCAACTGCGAATGAATCAGTTGATTGAGTAAGTAGTCCGATTTCAACGACGTCCCAGGCTTCGATGGGTAGCTCGATTGATATTTATGAGCGTATCGGGATTTACCATACCCACCACAGATTTTTGATAAAGGGATATTTGACGCCCTGTGGCGGGACCATAGATCCCATCCGGCAGCAATGGTTCTTTACCCTGATACAAGTGCTTTGTGCCATTCAGCAAACGCTGGATAAGAAGCACATCAAGAGGAAGGTTAGCGCCGCCATTTCCGACGCTACGCTGTAAAGAGGAGAGATTTACCCTGTTAAACTGACTCGCGTAAGACACCTTACACCTCCTGTTTCCGTGGTCTCTTAAAATTCACTACAGAAAACCAGATCATCCCATAATCGGTTTCCTCGTCACGCAATTATAACGAGTTTAATACCGGTTTTTAGCCGAGTAGCCGGACTTTTGTCACAAAATCAGATAGTGCTGTTTAGGAACATCGATTGGTTGCGGCGGATGCGCGCTGTGCGCTTATCCGCCCTACGGGAAAAGCGCGACAGCACAAAGAAGACCAGAAACGAAAAAGCCCCTGATTCCTTTTGGGAATCAAGGGCTTAAACGATGGTATTTGGTCGGAACGGCAGGATTTGAACCTGCGACCCCCACACCCCCAGTGTGGTGCGCTACCAAACTGCGCTACGCTCCGATTTTGGCTGGCTGTGAGCGGTGCCGTTGGGGCTGTCCGTCACAGGGATGGGCATGATACCGCAAAATCGTGATTTTGCAAGTGCCTGATTTAGCGGGTTTTCAGCACTTCCAGGACTTCTTCCAGCTCGGCGATCATCTGGCCGACGAGTTGGCTGAACTGGCTGGCGTCCTGCTGGGCCGTCTCCCCTTCCATCTGCTGGCGGGCGCCGCCGATGGTGAAGCCCTGATCGTACAGCAGGGCCCGAATCTGGCGGATGGTGAGCACATCCTGGCGCTGATAGTACCGGCGGTTACCCCGACGCTTGACCGGCTTGAGCTGGGGGAATTCCTGCTCCCAGTAGCGCAGTACATGGGGTTTCACGGCGCAAAGCTCGCTGACCTCACCAATGGTGAAGTAGCGCTTGCCCGGAATGACCGGCAATTCGTCGTTATGGCTTGGTTCCAGCATAGGCTTCTACTTTGGCCTTGAGTTTTTGTCCTGGTCTGAAGGTGACCACCCGGCGGGCGCTGATGGGGATTTCTTCCCCGGTTTTCGGGTTGCGCCCCGGGCGCTGGCTTTTATCTCGCAGGTCAAAGTTACCAAATCCGGACAGTTTTACCTGTTCGTTGCTTTCCAGTGACCGCCGGATTTCCTCAAAAAACAGCTCCACGAGCTCTTTGGCCTCACGCTTGTTGAGGCCAAGCTCGTCGTAGAGTTTTTCGGCTAGATCGGCTTTTGTGAGAGCCCCGCCCGACATAGTTCTTATCCCTATCTGAGGGTGGCACCAAACTCCTCTTTCAAGCGTTCCACTACCCGCTCGACCGAGGCGTTGATCTCTTCCTCGTTAAGAGTGCGCGAAGCGTCCTGAAAGGTCAAGCCCAGAGCGACACTTTTTCTATGCGGATCAATACCTTTGCCCACATACACGTCAAAGACCTTTAAGTCTCGCAGTTGCTCACCGGCGTGGCTTTTGACGCAATCGAACAGGCTTTGGGCCGCCACGCCCCGGTCGACCAGCAGCGCCAGGTCCCGACGGACACTGGGGAAGCGGGACAGCGGCTCAAAGGCCGGCTTGCGGGCGGACTTGAGCGCCGACAGGGCCAGCTCGAACACAAATACCGCTCCAGGGATGTCCAGACCACGCTGGAGCTGCGGATGCAGGGTACCGATCACGCCCACCTGGGTCTCGCCCCGGTAAATGGCGGCGGACTGGCCCGGGTGCAGGGCCGGGTGGGCACCGGGCGCCATGCGGAACTCGTCACCGGCACCAGTGAGTGCCAGCACTGCTTCCAGGTCACCTTTGAGGTCGTAGAAGTCCACGGGCTCTTNGGCGTTGGCCCAGCCCTCGGGCTGACGACTGCCATAGATCAGGCCGGCCAGCATGGGCTCCTGACGCAGCTTACCGTCTGCACCGGGGACAAACCGCTGCCCGCTCTCAAACAGTCGCACACGCTCCTGCTGGCGGTTCAGGTTGTGCTGAAGAGTGGACACCAACCCGGGCAACAGGGTCGGGCGCATGACCGCCATATCAGCGCTGATGGGATTGCGTAGGGCGACGGGCTCGATATCCGGCGCAAACTGCCGGGACAGTTTGGGCTCAATGAAGCTGTAGGTGATCGTCTCCTGATAATCCCGCGCCACCAGTTCCCGGCGAATACGCTCCAGGGACAGGCGCCCTTCCGGACGGGCCGGAACGCTCATGGCCGCNGCCAGACTGCGGGTCGGCAGGCGGTTGTAGCCGTAAATTCGGGCCAGCTCTTCGAGCAAGTCCGCCTCGATGGCCAGATCGAATCGGTAGCTGGGCACCGCAAAGGTCCAGCCGGCATCGGTCTGTTCGGTCAGGGTCAGCCCCAGACCGGTCAGGATAGCTTCCACGTCTTCATCCGGCAATTCCAAACCCAGACCACTGGTCACGCGCTCGCGACGCAGACTGACGGTGCGATCGCCCGGCAGGTGGTACTCATCCCAGGCCTTGACCAGCGGGCCGGGCTCACCACCCACCACACTCAGCAGCAGCTCGGTGGCACGTTCCATGGCCTGTTCTTGCAGCTGGTAGTCCACACCGCGCTCAAAGCGGTGGGAAGAATCGGTATGCAGACCATAGCTGCGGGCTTTACCGGCGATGGCGACAGGATTGAAAAAGGCGCTTTCCAGGAAAATGTCCCGGGTTTCGGGGCCGACCGCGCTATCGCGACCGCCCATGATGCCCGCCATGGCCAGGGGTTTGTCCTGGTCGGCGATCACCAGAGTGCCCTCGGTCAGGGTCACTTCCTGATCGTCCAGCAGGACAAGTTTTTCACCCGCCTCGGCCAGGCGTACGTCGATACCGCCGCTGAGCTTGGCGAGGTCGAACGCATGCATGGGCTGGCCCAGCTCCAGCAGCACGTAGTTGGTGACATCCACCACCGCATCGACGCTGCGCAGACCGGCNCGGCGCAGCTTCTCCTGCAGCCACAGGGGGCTGGGGCGACTGATATCAATGTTCCGGACCACGCGACCGACATAGCGGCTGCAGCCTTCCGGCGCGCTGAGGGTCACCGGCCGGGTCTCGTCGTTGACCGGTTTGACCGGAACGATCTCGGGCTCATTGACCGACAGGCGATTGAGAACGCCCACTTCCCGGGCAATGCCCTTGATGCTCAGGCAGTCGCTGCGGTTCGGAGTCAGATCGACTTCGATGATCTGGTCGTTCAGGCCCAGATACTCGCGCAGGTCGGTGCCGGTGGGCGCATCGACGGGCAGCTCCCACAGGCCGTCGTCATCATCGCCGGCTTCCAGCTCGGTCTGGGCGCAGAGCATGCCAAAGGACTCTACACCGCGCAGCTTGGCTTTCTTGATTTTGAAGTCGCCGGGGAGCTTGGCGCCGACGGTCGCGAACGGCACCTTGATGCCTTCACGGGCGTTGGGCGCACCGCACACCACNTGNCGGAGTTCATCGCCCTCGCCCGCCACTTTACACACGCGCAACTTGTCCGCGTCCGGGTGCTGTTCGACCGAGACGATTTCGCCAACCACCACGCCGGTGAATTCGCCCGCAACCGGGTCAACAGCATCCACTTCCAGGCCCGCCATGGTGATCTGAGCGGCCAGTTCATCGGTGGTGATGGCCGGGTTTACCCACTCCCGCAACCAGGATTCACTTACTTTCATAATCGGACTCTTAAAACTGTTTCAGGAAACGCAGGTCGTTTTCGAAGAACAGGCGCAGATCGTTCACGCCGTAGCGGAGCATCGCCATGCGCTCCACCCCGAGCCCAAAGGCGAAGCCACTGTAGACTTCGGGATCGACGCCAGAGGCGCTGAGAACGTTGGGGTGCACCATGCCGCAGCCCATGATTTCAATCCAGCCGGACTGCTTGCACACCCGACACCCCTTGCCGCCGCAATGGGTACAACCGATGTCCACTTCTGCCGAGGGCTCGGTAAACGGGAAATAAGACGGACGAAAGCGCACGGGCACATCGGCCTCGAAAAACGACTTCAGGAATTCGTCCACTGTGCCTTTCAGGTCGGCAAAGCTGATGCCCTTGTCCACCACCAGGCCTTCAATCTGATGGAACATGGGGGTATGGGTCAGATCCGAGTCACAGCGGTATACCCGTCCCGGGCAGATGATGCGAATGGGCGGCTTCTGGTTTTCCATGGTGCGCACCTGCACGGGTGAAGTATGGGTGCGCAGCACGTGGGTATCGTCCACGTAAAAGGTGTCGTGCATCGCCCGCGCGGGGTGATGGGACGGAATATTCAGGGCTTCGAAGTTGTGATAGTCATCTTCGATTTCCGGGCCCTCTTCCACGGTGTAACCCACCGCGGCAAAAATGGCTTCGATGCGCTCAAGCGTGCGAGTGACCGGGTGCAGGCCACCGGTCTGGTTGGCGCGGCCCGGCAGGGTCACATCCAGGGTCTCGGCGGCGAGCTGAGCATCGATGGCCGCTTTTTCCAACGCCGCCTTGCGCTCGTTCAGCGCGTCCTGAACCTGATTCTTGGCTTCGTTGATTTTCGCCCCGGCCGCAGGCCGCTCTTCAGCGGACAGCTTACCCAGGCTTTTCATCTGGGCACTGATACTGCCTTTCTTGCCCAGATACTCGACCCGGACCTTGTCCAGGCTGGCCAGGTCATCGGCGTCTTGTACCTGCTTGAGCGCCGCTTCGGTCAGCGCATTGAGATTTTCCATCAGTCAAAACCCAAATTCTTTGGTTTATTCAATAAAAAAGGGGAACTGAAACCAGTCCCCCCTCTTATCGCGCTCATTCAGACACGTTACCGTGTCAGACGTTGTTGACGATTAAGCAGCCAGAGCTGATTTAGCCTGTGCAACAACGACGGCAAACGCCGCTTTGTCGTGAACGGCCAGATCGGCCAGTACGCGACGGTCGAGAACGATGTTGGCTTTCTTCAAGCCGGCGATCAATTTGCTGTAAGTCAGACCTTCAGCGCGGGACTGGGCGTTGATACGCGCGATCCACAGCTGACGGAAGTTACGCTTCTTGTTGCGACGGTCGCGATAAGCGTACTGACCGGCCTTGATAACCGCTTGTTTGGCTACGCGGAATACCCGTGAACGGGCTCCATAATAACCTTTTGCAGCCTTAAGAACTTTCTTGTGACGACGGCGTGCTTCCACACCACGTTTTACTCGAGCCATTATTTACTCCTCAAAAAATTTCCGGTTGCAACCGATCAGTTGGAACGCAACATGCGCTTGACGGCCGGGACATCAGCTGCATTCAGCATGCTGGTGCCACGCAGCTGACGCTTGCGCTTGGTGGTCATTTTGGTGAGGATGTGGCTTTTGAAAGCGTGCTTGTGCTTAAAACCAGCCGCGGTCTTCTTGAAGCGCTTGGCGGCGCCACTGTGTACTTTAGCTTTTGTTGCCATGGGATAAAAACTCCGCATTCATAGGTAAATAAACAGTAACTCAGGCAGCTAAAAAGCCCAGCTACTTCTTCTTTTTCGGGGCGATCACCATGGTGAGCTGCCGGCCTTCCATCTTCGGCTTCTGCTCGACGGTGCCCAGCTCAATCAGGTCCTGTTCGATGCGATGCATGACATCCATCCCCAGTTCCTGGTGAGCCATTTCCCGGCCGCGGAACCGTAAGGTTACCTTGGCCTTGTCCCCGTTCTCCAGGAAACGCACGAGGTTGCGTAGTTTGACCTCGTAGTCCCCTTCCTCCGTCCCTGGACGGAATTTCATTTCTTTGATCTGCTGCTGCTTCTGCTTCTTCTTGGCAGCCGCCTTGGTCTTCTTGATTTCAAACAGGTGCTTCCCGTAATCCATCACCTTACAGACGATGGGGTCGCTATCGGGCGATATTTCCACCAGATCCAGGTCCGCGGATTGTGCCGCCTCGAGCGCGTCGGCCAAGGGTACAACACCGATTTGGTCGCCATTGGGGCCGATCAGGCGCACCTCACTGGCTTCAATTTGATCGTTAATCCGAGCTTTTTTGGACTTGCCTTTAGGCGCTGGTCGTTTGATAGCTGTTATCTCCTGTTTGTTGAAAATCTGAGCTGGCCCGTCCGTCTGCAACGAGCGGGCCTGAGCCCTGCCGTTACTGGGACTGACTCCGTCCGCGCTGGGCCACATCGGCCGCCAGGCGTTCGGCGAAGTCTTCCACGCTCATTACCCCCAGGTCTTCGCCCCCGCGCGTGCGCACGGCGAGAGCCCCGGATTCCATCTCCTTGTCGCCGATCACGAGCAAATAGGGAATCCGCTGAAGGGTGTGCTCGCGGATTTTAAAGCCGATCTTCTCGTTTCTCAAGTCCGAAATGACCCTAAACCCTTTATCTCGCAAGGTTTTTTCCACTTTTTGGGCATATTCGGCCTGATTGTCGGTAATATTCATCACCACCGCCTGCTCTGGCGCCAGCCAGGCGGGGAAAATTCCCTCGTAATGTTCGATCAGAATCCCGATAAAACGCTCAAAAGACCCCAAAATGGCCCGGTGGAGCATGACCGGCACCTGACGGGAGCCATCTTCGGCCACATATTGGGCGTCCAGACGGCCCGGCATGGAGAAATCCACCTGAATGGTACCCAGCTGCCAGACCCGGCCAATGCAGTCTTTCAGGGAGAATTCGATCTTGGGTCCGTAGAAGGCGCCCTCCCCCGGCAACTCTTCCCAATCCAGCCCCTTCGCGTTCAGGGCCTCGGCCAGAGCCTGCTCGGCCTTGTCCCAGCTCTCGTCACTGCCAACCCGCTCTTCCGGGCGGGTGGACAGGCGGTAGATGATCTCGTCAAAGCCGAAATCCCGATAAACCTCGTGCAGGAAGTCGATAAAATCCGACACTTCCGGCTGAATCTGATTCTCGGTGCAGAAAATGTGGGCATCGTCCTGGGTAAAACCGCGCACCCGCATGATGCCGTGCAGGGAGCCGGAGGGCTCATTGCGGTGACAGGAGCCGAATTCCGCCAGGCGCAAGGGCAGATCACGGTAGCTTTTCAGGCCCTGATTGAACACCTGCACATGGCAGGGGCAGTTCATGGGCTTGACGGCGAAATCCCGATCTTCGGACTTGAGGGTGAACATGCCATCCCCAAACTTGTCCGCGTGGCCGGATTTCTGCCACAGGGTCATGTCCACCACCTGCGGGGTGCGGATTTCCTGGTAGTCATGGCGATGCTGCATGTCGCGCATGTAGTTTTCCAGGGTCTTGTAGATGGTCCAGCCCTTGGGGTGCCAGAACACCATGCCCGGCGCCTCTTCCTGGGTGTGGAACAGGTTGTGCTTTTTGGCCAGCTTGCGGTGGTCGCGCTTTTCCGCCTCTTCCAGGCGCTGGATATAGGCCTTGAGCGCCTTTTTGTCGTTCCAGGCGGTACCGTAGATGCGCTGCAGCTGCTTGTTGCTGGAGTCGCCCCGCCAGTAGGCACCGGACACCCGCATCAGCTTGAAGTAGCGCATCACGCGGGTGTTAGGCACGTGAGGGCCGCGGCACATGTCGACGTATTCTTCGTGGTGATACAGACCGACCGCCTTTTCACCGGCGGCGATCAGGTCATCGACCAGCTCGACTTTGAAATCTTCTCCCCGGTCGGCGAACACTTCACGGGCCCGCTCGATCGGTGTCATCTCTTTGATGACGTCGTAATCTTTCTTGATCAGNTCCTGAACGCGCTTCTCGATGGCCTCCATCTCCTNGGTGGTAATGGGGTGCGGCGCGTCGATGTCGTAATAGAAGCCGTCTTCAATCACCGGACCGATGGCCATTTTGGCCTCCGGGATCAGTTGTTTGACGGCGTGACCCACCAGGTGGGCGAAGGAGTGNCGAATGACTTCGAGCCCTTCCGGGTCGCGGCCGGTGATCAGGGTAATCTCGGCGTCGTCCTCGATCAGCTCGCAGGCGTCAACCAGCTTGCCGTTGATACGGCCGCACACGGTGGCCTTGGCCAGGCCGGGGCCGATATCTTCAGCCACTTGCATCAAAGTGACCGGCTGGGAAAATTCGCGTTTNGAACCGTCGGGCAGTGTAATGACAGGCATGGTGTATCCTTGATGTCAGTGGTGACCCCTACCAAAGGCCACGTGCGTTTTGACTCCGGCGCGGCAGGCCGGAACGGCGTAAACCCGCCATTATAGAGAGGTAGTAAGCGGCATGGCAAATTACTGGTTGTTTAANTCGGAACCGGATGAGTACGGTATTGAGGATTTGCGCAAGGAGCGGGACGGTGTGGGCCGCTGGAACGGGATTCGCAATTATCAGGCGCGCAATTTTCTGCGNGATGAGGTGGCNGTCGGTGANGGNGTNTTGATNTANCACAGTCAGTGCAAGGTGCCGGGTGTGGCGGGCACGGCCANGGTGGTGAAGGCGGCNTATCCGGANCCGGCGCAGTTTGATTCGGCGAGTGATTATTTTGATCCNAAGGCGACGAGGGAGACTCCGCGCTGGTTTTGTGTGGATATTCAGTTTGANTCGGCGTTTGATGAGGTGGTGCCNTTGAAGGNGATCAAGCAGCAGGAGCCGTTGGGTGANATGGTGCTGTTAAAGCAGGGCCGCNTGTCGATTCAGCCNGTNACNNCGNANGANTGGNANTACATTCTGANNATGGCTTCNTGATNNNTGGTGGTTACTGTGNGAGTCCGGNNCGTCNNGNGGTNNNNCNNTCNGAGNCCCGCCGTNAANNCATCCNTGNNGGCTTCTCNTCGGCATCCNTGCCTCNGAGAGTCTCCTAAGGCCAGACCTCATAACGGACCTCCGTGCCAGATTCACCTCAGGTCGCGTAGGGCGGATAAGCGCGAAGCGCGCATCCGCCGTTACCAAAGCGTTGAGGTGACTCCAGGAAGTTATTGTGGAAGCATCACGGGTATTTACCGCGGATGCGGCTTTCGCCTCCGATGCGTCGGACCGATCCGCCCTACGCCACCTTCATCACGACAAATTTATTCCGTGGGCACAACCTCAAACGACGCCGCTTTACGCTCGGCGGCCGAGCCCGGCTGACCCAAGGCCAATTCACCGCCGCTCACCATCAGGTAATGCGCCTGATTCTCCAGCGACCGGAAGGAAGCGCCCTCTCCCGCCAGACCGCTCACCCGCTCAAAGGTCGCCGCGCGAGCGAATCCGTCGGTACCGTCGTGCTCAACAATGGCGACATCGCCGTCTTGCGCCACCAGGTAGTAGCCCATACGGGTTTCCGGCTGAAAGGAGACGGTGTTGCCGCCCTGCCCTACCAGGGGTTCGACATGCCATTTGTACTGCCAATGGTCGTCGGCATTGAGTTCGGCCAGGGTGGCTTCATCGCCGTCGCCGTAGCGCACGTATTCATCGGTATTTGCATGACTCTGCAGCGCCTGAGCGGCGTGGGTAATGCCGGAGGCGGTGGGGGTCAGTTTCTTGATGGTGCCATCGGCGTTGTACTCCAGGAATTCCATGGAGACGGAGCGGCGGAAGTTGCCGCCGGTGGGCAGTGCGGAGGTGTGGTAGATGAAGTAGTCTTCACCCTCGTATTCCAGAATCGCCTGGTGGCTGGTGCCGCTGTCTTCGAGCACGTCCATCAGCAGGCCTTTGTATTCCCAGGGGCCTTCCGGGCTGTCGCTCATGGCGTAGGCCAGCTCTTCGGGGTAGTTCATGGCGTAGGTCAGGTAGTATTTGCCATCTTTCTCGTGCACCCAAGGCGCTTCGGTGAAGGTGCCGGGCATGTCGAACTCGACTTTGTGGACCTCGCCGTCGAACTCGATCATGTTGTCTTTGAGTTTGGCGTAGTAGAGGTGGGAGTTACCCCAGTACAGATAGGCCTGGCCGTCGTGATCAATGAACACGCTCGGGTCGATGTCGTCCCAGCTGTGGCTGTGTTCGATCATGTGAGGAGCCGGCTCGGTGTCGTTGGGGTCAATCAGCGGTTTGCCCAGGGCATCTTTCCAGCCGGTGACCGGATCGTCGGACACCGCTACCCCCAGGGTATAGCCGCCCTGCCAATCGCCTTCTTCGGGCACTGGCATACGCACCGTGGTGTACCAATAGAACTTACCGTCGCGCTCAACCGCCTGCGCAGCCCAGGCGGAATCGCCATCGGCCCACTCGAAAATGGTGCGCGGCACCTCGCCCTCGAGGGTCCAGTTTTCCAGGTCGGTTGAGGAGTAAATGTTCCACTCCTTGAGGACAAAGAAATCCCCGTCCACTGTGGCCTCGTCGTGACCCACATACAGGTAGACCTTGCCGTCGTGGACCAGGGCGGCCGGATCCGCGCTGAAGCGTTCGGTGATGATGGGGTTGTCCGCCTGAACGCCCGCCGCACCGGCGAGCCCCATCAGGGTGGCGCCCAGAGTGCGCTTGAAAGATGTCGACATGGTGTTCTCCTGCTTGCCATTGTTATGAAATCATTGGTATTCTAAATATCATAATACAATTTAAGCAAAAGAATCTAGATGCAAGACGCTACTCATAAGGCCGGGCTGGGGTGGGGTAGACCTTTAAAGACACGCCGTGAACCCATGATGTGCATGGATACACGAATGCCGCGATGGCATGGATGCCAGAGAGCGGCCCCTGGGGGCTCGGATCGCGGGTCCCCCGCTCTACGGTCTTTAAAGGTCTACCCCACCCCAGCCCTCCGTGCCACAATCTCGTTTAGCTCGATACCATATGTCGGGTGCGCTCCAGGTCCTGCTCGTCGTTGTCTACGAACTTGAACTGATTCCAGGCCAGTCGGATCTTGTCGTTATGGTGGAGCCGCAATCGCTGCGCCACTCGTTGGTCATTCACGAAAGTGCCATTAGTACTCCCCAGATCCTCCAGGTAATACTCCCGAAACTGCGGGAAATCCGGATTGGGCTTCACGCTCATGCGGGCGTGACGACCGCTGACCGCGTTATCGTCAATCAGCACGTCACACTCGGGGTGACGCCCCAGCGTCAATTCACCACCCACAAGTTCAAACTTGTGAACCGCGACATCGTCTACGAGTTGAATCAACCAAGCCATTATTGGGTACCTTTTTAATGAGTACTTTGGAAGAGGTTGGTGCGTTTTACCGCTTAGTTAATGACCTTTGGTACCGAGGGCCG
>NZ_NZQP01000018.1:0-30648 GCF_002695945.1 Marinimicrobium sp.
GTCCTGCTGTGTATTGGGGGGTTTATGAAGCAGCCTGAATTCCTGATGCGGTTTCGCGCGCGCTTTGTGCCTGTGCGACAATAGGATGTCGTGACAACAGACCGGATACGGCGAACTCAGGAGAATACACTTTGCCTTTGACCCAGCTCACCGATGAACTCTGGCACTCCATTCGGCGAGAAGCCCAGGCGGCTTCCGAGGAAGAGCCGGCGCTGGCGAGTTTTTATCACGCCACCCTGCTCAATCACGACAGTTTTGCCAGTGCCATGAGCTTCCACCTGGCCAATAAACTTGACAGTCAGGCGGTCCCGGCGATGATGATCCGGGAAGTGTTTGAGGCAGCGATGGCCGAATCGCCTGAGATCGAAGCGGCCATGCGCGCCGATATTTATGCGCACTGTGAGCGAGACCCGGCTTGCGAGAAATACTCCACGCCCTTTCTGTTTTTCAAGGGGTTTCATGCACTTCAGTCCTATCGATTCGCTCACCACCTCTGGCTGAAGGGGCGACGGGGCTTGGCGCTGTATCTACAGAATCAGATCTCTGAGGCGTTTGGCGTGGATATCCATCCGGGTGCCCGCATCGGCAGCGGCATTATGATTGATCACGCCACTGGGGTAGTCATTGGAGAAACGGCCGTCATTGGCAATGATGTCTCCATGTTGCACTCGGTCACCTTGGGCGGTGCCGGTCGGCTCAGTGGCGATCGGCATCCCAAAGTGGGGCGGGGTGTGCTCATCAGTACCGGGGCCAAAATTCTCGGAAATATCGACATCGGCGAATGTGCAAAAATCGGCGCCGGCAGCGTGGTACTGCATCCGGTGCCGCCCCACACCACCGTTGCGGGTGTACCGGCACGGGTGGTGGGACATCCTAAAGGGGACGTGCCTGCCAGGGATATGGATCAGGAACTGAACGGGGCGGGTTCGGACTGACTATAGAGCACGGGCACGCGGTGCCTGGTGCCGGAGCTCCCCATCCTGCAACCATTTGAGAACGGATTGGCGGCTTTCCAGCATCGTCCGATAGGTTTCAATCACCGGCCGGTTGGGGCGCGATTGAGCCTCCAGGGCGGCAATGCGGTCGCTGAGGAAAGCAATGTCCTGCTCCACCTTGCGCCGAACCTCGTTCGCCTGTTTCAACTGGCCGTGAGACACCAGTTGCGGACGTGAATAGGCGTTCATAAGCTACCCTCCAAGGTTGTCCGAATCAAAATCCGGACCTTCAGTATTGGCCGAATATTGATCAGCCGCCAGCATTATCAGAGACTGTTTTGTCACTAAAGAAGGGGGTTTATATTGCGGGTGAGCATAGGGCTGATTAAGATCGGGGTATGACAATCCCTGTATCATCGTAGTTTTCACCTTATGGAGCCTGGCATGGCGGATGAGCGGTTCGATCTGATCTTTAGGGGGGACATTGTCCTCGGGCAGCCGCTGGCAACGGTCAAGGAGCGTCTGCAGCAGTTGTTCAAAGCCGACGCGGCGACCATTGAGCGGCTGTTCACCGGCCGACCGGTAGCGGTCAAGCGCCGACTGGACCGGGCCACGGCGCAGAAGTACCAGCAGGTCCTGCAAAAAGCCGGAGCCCTGGTTGAGCTCATGCCAGCCCGGAACGAGGCGGAGGCTGGCAGACCGTCTAGCCGCCCCCAGCGTCCGGCGTCATCAGGCCTCAGCCTTGCCCCGGTGGGGCCTCTTCTGAAGCCCTCCGAGCGACCACGTTTGACGCCGGTGTCGGTGGATATCAGTGGGCTCAGCCTCCGCCCGGCACAGGGACTACTGTTGGATGCCAGCGAGAGAGCCTCGGCCGAGGTGAAGGAGGTACCGATACCGACGTTTGAACTGGCCGAGCCCGGAGAGGATTTGCTTCCGGAGCATGAACGGGCCGATCTGCCGCTGATGGCGGTGGAGCCGGATGATTGGGGCCTGGCAGACGTCGGTGCCGAACTGCTGCAGGCTGACGAGCGGGCGCCGGAGCCGCCACCAGTGGCGGCGCCCGACTTTGAGGTGGCGCCGGTGGGTTCCGATATGGGAGAGCTGAAACGAGATCGGGCGCCTGTGGCGCCCGATCTCAGTGGTCTGCGACTGGAAGGAGAGGGTTAGCCCTCCTTCTTGTACAGTTCCACAGAGTCCAGAATTTCCTGACGAGCCGCTTCGGCGTTGGCCCAGCCATCAATCTTGACCCACTTGCCTTTTTCCAGATCCTTGTAGTGCTCAAAGAAGTGGCTGATCTGATTCAGGGTCAGCTCGGGCAGATCTTGAGCTTCTTTCACCTGGCTGTAGATCGGCGTGACCTTGTCGATCGGCACGGCCAGGACCTTCGCGTCTTCCCCGGATTCGTCGGTCATTTTGAGCACGCCAATCGGGCGGCAGCGAATGACCGAGCCGGCGGGCAGGGCGTGGGGGAATACCACCAGCACATCCACCGGATCGCCATCGCCGCACAGGGTGTGGGGCACGTAGCCGTAGTTACAGGGGTAGTGCATGGAGGTGCCCAGCAGGCGGTCCACGAAAATCGCGCCGCTGTCCTTATCCACTTCGTACTTGATGGGCTCGCCGTTCATCGGAATTTCGATGATGACGTTGATGTCGTCGGGCAGGTTTTTGCCGGAAGCTACCTTGTCAAAGCTCATGGGTTGATGATCCTACTGGTTCAATGAATGAAAAAGCGGCGGGATTTTACCACAGTTCCCCGAAGGACCCACTCACACCCAGTAGAAACCGCCAATCAGGAGCATGGCCGCCGCCAGAACCACCAGCCAGAGCCACAGCTCCTGACGGCGCTCCTGATAGGTGGGTTCCTGCCGGTTCCCCGGTGAGGTGGGGCGGGTTTTCCAACGGCGGGGCTTGTCGTCCAGGGGCTTCTTCGGGCGTGGCTCCGGGGGGCGATTGACCGTGCTTGTGGCCCGCAGGCGGGTGCGCTCCCGGTCCCCGGACGGGCTGACCACCTTGAATGTGTAGACATCGAGGCGCAACTGATCGCCGCCGTGGGCCAGCGCGTCGGTGACGGGCCGGTCATTGAGGTAGGTGCCGTTCACCGATCCCAGGTCCTTGATGCGCAGGCTGCCGCCCTGAACCCTCAGTTCGACGTGGCGGCGGGACAAGTGGGTGCCTGGGATGACGACATCGCACTGATTGGAGCGTCCGAGCACCACCGTGCCCTCACTGGGGATTTCATAACTCTGTCCGGCCAGCCAGCTGCCGCTGGCGACCAGACGCCAGGGGTCGGCGGGGTTGGTTCCGGGGTCAGGCGCGTCGGTGGGGGGCAGAACGTCGAAGGCGACCGGGCCCAGGCGGATCTCGTCGCCGGGCAGAATCTCTTTCTGGGTAATGCGCTGGCCATTGACGAAGCAGCCGCTGGGGCTGTTGTTGTCCTTGAGGAAGATTTTGTCGGCGGTGGCAATGAGCCGGGCCTGGAGTGGAGCAATGCCATCATCCGGCAGAATCAGGTGGTTATTGCTGTCGCTTCCAATACTGTACAGTTTTTCCGCCACCCAGAAGGCGGGTTGTCGCTGATCCTTGAACTGGAGCTTGAGCATAACCTCTTCCATCTCGAGCGAATGCGGTCAATGCCCGATTATATCGGGTGTTTTCCTGACTTTACCATAACCCGGTTGGCAAATCCGGCCCGAGAACGTAAAGGAATGTTGTCCTGTGCACCGCTTGCCCCGGTGGTTTCGGGTACACTGTCACCCCCTGGCCCTCAATGGATTTTAAGGTTCACCTATGCTGAAAATGCTTGATGTCCTGTACCGGACGACGGTTCTGCGCCACCCCGGCATTGCCCTGGCGACTGTGGTCCTGCTGGCCGCTGTGGCGGCGGCGGGCTTGCCCAACCTTAAGCTGGATGCGTCGGCGGATTCGCTGACCCTCGAAAATGATCGGTCGATCGATTATTTTCGGGAGATCAACCAGCGCTACCAGAGTGGCGANTTCCTGGTNGTGACCTACAGCCCCGAAGCCGAGATGTTTTCCGATGAGTCNATCGANACGCTCAAGGCCCTNCGGGATGANNTGGCCGAGGTGGACGGCGTGGCCAGTATCAACTCGATTCTGGATGTGCCCCTGCTCTACAGCCCGATGCGCCCGCTGTCCGAGCAGCAGGAGTCGACACGGACGCTGTTGACCGANGGCGTAGACCGGGAAGCGGCCAAAGAAGAGTTTCTGACCAGCCCCATCTACCGCGACACGCTGCTNAGTGACGANCTGGAAACCACGGCTATCCAGTTGAACCTCGAGGTAAACAATCGCTACCTCAACCTGGCTCGAAAGCGCGATGCCCTGCGGGCGAAGGCTTCTCAGGGTGAACTCGANGAAGGGGAAGCNCAAGAGCTNGAGGCGGTGAGCGAGGAGTTTCGGGCCTATCGCACCGAGCTGACCGAGCGGGATCACGCCCGGGTGGAAGAGGTNCGGGATATTCTCAGTCGCTACGAAGACCGGGCCGAGNTGTTTCTGGGNGGCGTGAGCATGATCACNGCGGACATGATCGCCTTTATCAAGAGCGANNTGGTGGTGTTTGGCAGNGCNATTNTGGTGTTCATCATTGCCATGCTGGCCATCATCTTCCGGCAGTGGCGCTTTGTGATTCTACCCTTGTCGACCTGTGTGCTCTCTGTGGTCTTGATGTTGGGCTGGCTCAGTTGGATCGACTGGCGCATGACGGTCATCTCTTCCAACTTTGTCGCCCTGCTGCTGATCATGACCCTGGCACTGACCATTCATCTGATNGTGCGTTTTCGAGAGCTACACCGACAGTCGCCCGAGGCGCCCAAGGACGAGCTGGTGCTCACCACCGTGCGCTTTATGGCACGGCCCTGTCTGTATACNGCCCTGACCACCATTGTGGCCTTNGTCTCNCTGGTGGTCAGNGATATTCGNCCGGTGATCGANTTCGGCTGGATGATGACCATCGGTCTGAGTGTGGCATTCGTGCTGGCGTTCGTGNTGATTCCGGCCGGACTGATGCTATGGCGTAAAGGGGAGCCCAAAGACAAGGGCGANCAGTCCGGGGCNTTCACTCTGATCTTCTCCCGGTTTGCCGAGCGCCACGGGGCGCTGGTGATTTTTATTGCCCTGACCGCCGCACTGGTCAGCGCCTATGGCAGCACACGCCTGGAGGTGGAAAACCGGTTTATNGATTACTTCCATGAAGATACCGAGATCTACCAGGGCATGTCGGTTATCGACAAGCAGCTGGGCGGTACCATCAATCTGGACATTATTCTTACCAAGAGTCCGGAGGAAGAAGCCGCTGGAGAGGACGATCCGTTCGCCGAACCGGAGCAGGAGNCCGACCCNTTTGCGACGCCNNAGAGCGACGACCCGTTTGCCACNGAAGGCGANCAGGGAGAGGCCAGCAACGACAGNGTCTGGTTTACCCGNGCCGGACTGGAGCAGNTTCAGTCGCTGCACNANTACCTGGAATCGCTNCCGGAAATCGGCAAGGTGAATTCCCTGGCCATCGCCTATGAAGTGGCTTCCGANATCAACGGCGGGCGGCTCAANAATTTTGAGTTGGGGGTGATGCGCAATGCCCTGCCGGACAACATCAAACAGGTGCTGATTGAGCCTTACCTNTCGGATGAGCACAACGAGGCCCGTATNTCTCTGCGGGTCCAGGAAACCAGCCCGGAACTCAAACGCACNGANCTGGTGGAGAAAATNCGNACGCATGCGGTGCAGGAGCTGGGCTTTGANGAAGANAANATNCGCTTTACCGGCATGCTGGTGNTGTANAACAACATGTTGCAGAGNCTGTTCAGCTCCCAGATTGTGACCCTGGGGGCGGTCTTCATAGGCATCATGGTGATGTTCCTGGTGCTGTTCCACTCGCTGACCATTGCCATCATCGCCATCCTGCCCAATATGTTGGCGGCGGNGGTNGTGCTTGGNGGCATGGGGCTGGCGGGTATACCGCTGGACATGATGACCATCACCATCGCNGCCATTACGGTGGGCGTCGGTGTCGACCATGCNATTCATTACCTGTANCGCTTCCGCAATGAGTTTTCGCNGCGGAAGAATTACGTGGACTCCATGCACGCTTCCCANGGATCCATCGGCCGCGCCATGTANTACACGGCGGTGATCATCATCGTCGGGTTTTCGATACTGGCGCTGTCGGAGTTTATCCCGTCCATCTATTTCGGGTTGCTCACNGCGNTGGCNATGTTTGCGGCNATACTGGGGTCTCTGACGCTGCTGCCCAAGTTGATCTTGATGACCAAGCCGTTTGGAAAGGAAGGGGAGTAATATCAGTAACAAAAAAACCCGGCCTGAGCCGGGTTTTTTCTGGGAGGTTTTACTCCGCGAGGTTAATGGTCACGCTGCTGATCGTTACCGTGCCCGCGCCGCCGCCGTTGGTTTGAACGCCGACTTGCGCGGTTTGGCCATCCGGAATGGTTGGCGCATTGTCATTTTCCAGTGTTGCAGGAATGGTGCAAGTAAACGTCTGCTCTCCCAACGCCAAATCGCCGTTGCCAATCCAGCAGAAGTGGTAGTCCCAGCTTGCATAATCTTTCAACTGAAAGAAAGGCTGCAAGTTGGCGCCGCTGTCGATAAACGCCTGATCAACTTCATAGGTAAACACGATGTCCGCGCCAGCATAGTCTGCAGGGCCTGCAGGGTCGAATACCATCTGATCGCTTGCCGCTTCTGGTTGATAGCTGACGCCAGCTTCGCTATAGCTGACCGTTAAGTCACCGCTTGCACGCCAACCGCTAGTCATGTCTACAGTGATTCCGGAGTTGGTTTCTTCACCATTACCTTCCGGAAGGTCGATCTCTACTTGTTTGATGAGCGCGACATCGGCTTCACCACCAGTGATGGGACCGACCAGCTGTACGCCGATGCGCATGGCATTTTCTAGCTCTCCGGCTTCGTAGGTGATCAGGTTGTCGCCGGCGACCAGGCCAGTGGTTGTAATGCTGCCAAATACCTGATTAAAGGGATCAGCGTTCTGCTGGATATAAGGCTGTACACCAATACCACCTTCGACCTGAGCTTCGGTCAGGGTAACTATCATGCGCACAGTGGCGTTGCTGATTACGTTGGTGGTTATGCCCATGGCTTTNGGACGGTTACCGCCCTCATCGGCGTTGTCCCAATCAGGGGTGATCACCAGCGCNCCGGNATCCGCGTCGTGGCTGACCGCTGAACCGGCGCTGCCGTCNTTGNTCCAGCCCTGNNCATCGCTGTCAAAGGTAAAGCTTTCATCACCGGTGGCCAGAGGCTCNAGNGTNACGGGCATGACCGGTTTTTCCTCNACGGTAATCGCCTCGGAGGAAATGATGGCATCATCGATATGNAGGGTGTCATNCAGNTCNAGNAANCCNTCNGCGCTCTGGATCTGAACGCCCATCCGGTTGATNGCGGTNAGNTCAAANCCNTCNTTGGCAAAGCCAAANNCNTCNAGNGCGATGNTNTCNAGNTAGANNNTNTTCCANCCGGCGGTNGTNGTNGTGTACCCGATGTAACCTTTACGGTCNGANGCATCCTGGAAGAATACCTGGGCGATCATGCCGGAATGNCTCNCGGGNACAAAGAGGTTCAGGTGGGCAAATCCGCCACTCAGGTCAGCGATTTCCGGATCAATCGGCGTGGACACNTCNATCTCGTCGNCNGCCGTAAGCCAGTCNGGCGTTACGTCCATNGCCTGNGCGTCAGCGTTNTANGCGAGNGTNGNNGTGGCGTTGCATTCGGCNCTNACACACACGGCNTCCCAGGAGTCGATGTCGGTTTCAGCATCGAAGGTNACGCTNACCCAGGGTTCTACCGGAGGCTCTTCTTCCGGCTCCTCTTCCTCTTCTGNCTCTTCATCTTCGCCAGCATTNAGGTCTTCCGGTGGGTTGAGAACGATACGGCTCTGATCGTCTTGATCGTCGCCGCCGCAAGCGGAAAGTGCAAACACTGCACACAGTGCAATCATGAATTTCTGTAACATCGTGTTGTTCCTCTATCGTTATTGTAAATGGTGAGAGGCTTGATGACTGTCGGGGCCAGGGGCCACTCACAGAGCCAGATAGCGACGTGACCCGGCGCTGAAAACGCTGGCCACTCCCAGGCTGGTTCACTAAACATAGCACACAAATGTTCTAAAAGACTATAAGTCGTCTCAATAATTTTTTGCTATTTAGANGCCACTTTTTATAAGGCTAAATTCGCTTTATACGGGAAGGTCGGTATTGCGGGCGGGAGTACTCAAAAACAAAAAAACCCGACTCTGAGCCAGAGCCGGGTTTTTTATTTACTTCAGGTGTTGCCGGTCTTTTATTCGACCGTAATGGCACGCAGCAGAATCGGTTCTGCTTCCGCTTCCCGGGTTTCAAGTCCGGCGCCCTGCAGCTTCAGTCCCACGCGTTGCGCGGTAGGCTCAGTGGGCACTCCGGTCATGACCCGCTCGAACCGGTACCAGCCATCACCCAGATCTTCGGCCGCGGCGACGGCGATGTTGCTGCCATAGTTGCCGGTGTAGCTGCCGCTGTTCTGCTGGATGAAAATCTGCAGTGCCAGGCCCGGGTTCTCGGTGGTGTAGTAGTCGCCGAGGTAGAGTTCTACACCCACGGTCGCGCCTTCAAGATCTGGCAGCTCCCCTTCGCCCGCGACGTACATGACGGTGCGCTCGCCTTCGCTGTACTGCTCGTCTGGATCGGTCACTTGCCAGTTGGGGGCGATACTCAGTGCGCCCTGACCTGCATCGAAGGAAAGCTCAGCTGCGCCGGCGAGGCCTTGCCAGTTGTCGACATCCCAAGTTCCGGCATCAATGGCTTCCTGAGTCGGTGTGATGGTAAACGGACCCGAGTCGCCGCTGCTGGAAACAATGTTGATCTGCATGCTGTTGATGGTGACGCGACCAGCGACTTCGTTTTTCACCTGCAGGCCGACACGGATGTTCTGGCCTTCTTCAGCGACAAACGCTTCGTTTTCGGTAGCACAGGTCACTTCATAGGGTTCNCCTGCGGTCAGTGAGCCGTTGCCCACGTAGCAGCCGAATTCGCCGGTATAGCTGCCGAAATTCTGCTGAATGATGGGCTGGACATCGGCACCAGAGTCTTTGAACGCCTGGTCGACGGTAAAGGTCATGTCGAAGCTGCGACCGACGAGGTCCACCGGACCTTCCAGCAGATAAACCAGCTTCTGATCGGCTGCGGTCGGCTCGTAGTAAACGCCGCCTTCGCCGTCACGCTGAACGGTCACTTCGCCGGGCGCGTCCATCACGGTCCATGCTTCGTCATCCGCCTCAACGATCAGCGGGCCGGTTCCGGAAGCCGGAGTGACGGTCACGTTGTCCAACCAGAGCTGGCCGACGACATCGGTGGGTTTGCCNTTGGCGGCAAAGGCGACACCGAATTCGTTGACGTTGCGCAGCTCAAAGCCGTCGGAGTGGGTGAGGAAGGTGCCATAGTCTACCGACTCGTTGCCTTCATCGTCGGTNACGGTNTCGCCGGTNCCGGCCATCATTTCCCACATTTCGATGCGGTTCCAGCCAGCCTCGACCTCNAAGGCNCGGCTGTAGGCGGTGCCGCCAGCGGCGTTGCCCAGAACCAGGTGCGCCGCCAGGTTGCCATCGCTGACATAGGCGTCGGTGACAAAGACCCAGGCGCTGATGTGTGAGCCTTCCAGGTCATTGACTTCATCAATGGGGCTGAAAACTTCCAACTGGTCTTCATCGCTGGCCCAAGCGGGCTCAATGGCNAGGACTTCCTCGGACTCATTCCAGCTCAGCTCGGCAGTGGCGTTGCAGGTTTCAACGCAACGGCTGGCCCAGCCNTCGGCCTGTGCAGCTTCGTTAAACGGAACAAATGTCAGGATCCGAGGNTCAGCAGGCTCCTCGGGTTCTTCTGGCTCTTCCGGTTCTTCGGGATTGTCGGGGTTCTGGTNAGGCAGAGTNTCCGGCCCCAGATCAAGGTCCCCGCCACAGGCGGAGAGCACAAAAATTGTGCAGAGCGCGATGAGCAGTTTTTGTAACATATCTAAACCCTCTATTATTCTAGTCTTTAGCGTAAGTTGACCGAACTCGGCTGGCTTGCCGCCATCTTTCTTGCGGTCTTNCCCCNNGGCCCGGCGGGGTATGTTGGGGCCAAAAGCCCTCGGAGAGACTGCATGAGCGATAACATAGCACACAAATGTTCTAACTGACCATAAGTCGCGTAAAATTTTATGGTCATAATGACGATATTGTTATGCCAAAACCGCTGACAACGCCATAAGAGATGTGAAAAAAGGCGGGGAGGCCCCGGCGGNCAGGGGCTGGAAGGTTATAACTTGAGCGACAGTCGCTCGTTGGCCGGCTGCAGGNTCTGCACTCCGGCGAGGTTAAGCGTCAGGTCCAGCAGCTCGGCCCAGGGGTCGGCCTGACGCATCCCCTTGATGGCCCGGTCGATGCCGTTGGCTTTGCGCAGGAGTTGTTGNAGNTGNCCCGGNGAGAGNCGNCGCAGGGCGGANTGTACNAGNGGTTGGCGTNTATTCCAGATGCCGGCGGCCTGGGCNGCCCGNTCNNACGGAATGCCNTGNGAGGCGGCCTGGGAAATCTGGACCAGCGCGCGTAGGTCCCGGGCCAGNGCCCAGAGTAGGGCAATGGGCTCNGTACCTTCCACTTTCAGCCCCTGGAGCGATTTTACGGCCCCGCGGGCGTCNCCNTGNAGGGCCTTGTCCACCANNCCGAAGACGTCNTAGCGGGCGCTGTCGGCGACCACCGAGGCCATGAGTTCGGTACTGATTTCCGGNCTGTCGGTCAGGAGTTTGAGTTTTTCGACCTCCTGGGCGGCCGCCAGCAGGTTCCCTTCGACGCGGGAGGCCAACAGGTCGATGGCTGCCGAGTCGGCGGTGAGGCCNGCAGCTTTCATCCGCTGGGCGATCCAGCGGGGCAGTTGGGCGGGGGTNACCGGCCAGACCTGCACGTGGCTGCCGCTGTCNTCCAGGGCCTTGAGCCACTTGGCTTTCAGCGCGTTGCGATCCAGTTTGCCGGTGACCACCAGCAGGAGATTGTCTTCCGACGGCGCCTTGGCGTACTCCTGCAGCACTTTGCCTCCCTTGTCGCCGGGTTTGCCNGTNGGCAGGCGGACTTCCAGAATCTTCCGGTCGGCGANCAGCGACAGGCTGTTGGCGGCGCTGAGCAGCTGAGTCCAGTCAAAACTGGCGTCGGCATGATAGAGCTCCCGTTCCCCGAACCCCTGGGAGCGGGCGGCGGCGCGAATCTGGTCACAGGCTTCCTGGACGAGCAGGGGCTCATCACCACTGACCANATAAATGGGNGCNAGGCTTTTATTCAGAGCCTGACCGAGTTGTTCAGGGCGTAGTTTCGCCATTGGGGGTCTCATCCGGAGCGTCGGGTGCGTCGGAAACCAGTCCCTCGGCTTGTGCCGCATTGATCGCGGCCTGCAGTTGGCGGAGTATCTGCTGAGCCAACTCGGTGCGCATCTCCCGGGTCA
This sequence comes from Marinimicrobium sp., assembly GCF_002695945.1. NCBI lineage: Bacteria > Pseudomonadati > Pseudomonadota > Gammaproteobacteria > Cellvibrionales > Cellvibrionaceae > Marinimicrobium > Marinimicrobium sp. Next base: position 11,429 of record NZ_NZQP01000018.1, read on the forward strand.
GCAGCACTTCTTCCTGGGCGCTGCTGCCGGCGCTGCCGGAGCTGGCGTTGTAGGAGCGGGTCACGCTGCTGACCAAGCGGGTGGCGATGGGGATGCCGCGCTGGTCCAGCACGTCAAACTCGGCCCTCAGGGTGAGCTCGTAGGCGCTGGCCAAGGCATCGCTACCAACGGCGGCGACCCGCTTGTCCACCAGCTCCCGATTGACCCGCAAGGTATACCGGGCCTCGGTCGGTGAGTCGGTGAGCCGGATATCATCCGCCGACAACCGGTTGCGCAACTCGACCATGAGCGCGCCATAATCGTCCGGGCTGGTCAGGTGCAGGGTGTCTGTCAGGCTGGAGAGGGCGACGGAGCCGCGCAATTGCCAGCCACAGGCGCCGGTCAGCAGTATCAAAACAGCAATCATCATTGAGCGGACAGACATTGAGGCCCCCTTGGCACTCGCGATCGCGCTGGGCGGGAAACTCCCGCCCGGCAGGACTCAGTTGGCGACGATATTGACCAGTTTGTTGGGTACGACAATCACCTTGCGTACCGTCACCCCGTCGAGAAAGCGCTGAACATTGGGCAGGGTTTTGGCTTGCTGCTCGATGTCGTCTTTGGGGGCGTCAACCGGCGCCTGCATCTTGTCCCGTACCTTGCCGTTGACCTGAACCACGATTTCAATGCTCGAGCGGGTCAGGGCGGACTCATCCAGCGCGGGCCAGCGGGCGTCCAGCGGAATATCCTGGTGCCCCAGTGCCGACCACAGCGCCTGGGTGATGTGGGGCACGATGGGGGCGAGCAGCAGGACCGAGGCTTCCAGTGCCTCGCGCTCCACCGCGAGCCCCTCCGGGGTTGCCCGATCGGCCCGCTTGCCCACTTCGTTCATCAGCTCCATCACCGCCGCAATGGCGGTGTTGAAGGTCTGGCGACGGCCGTAGTCATCGCTGACCTTGGCGATGGTTTCGTGGGTTTTGCGGCGCAGATCTTTCTGGCTGTCCGGCAGGGTGTCGGCATTCAGGTCGCCCGGCTCACCAGCCTGCAGGTGGGCGTGCACGGTTTTCCAGAGCCGGCGCAGGAACCGGTGGGCACCCTCCACACCGGAGTCGCTCCACTCCATGCTCTGCTCCGGCGGAGCGGCAAACATGGAGAACAGACGCACGGTGTCGGCGCCGTATTGTTCAATCAATTCGCCCGGGTCCACGGTGTTGCCTTTGGACTTGCTCATTTTGGCGCCGTCTTTGAGCACCATGCCCTGGCAGAGCAGGCGGTCGAACGGCTCGTCGCAACTGACCAGGGCCTCATCGCGCATCAGCTTGTGGAAGAAGCGGGCGTACAGCAGGTGCAGGATGGCGTGCTCGATGCCGCCCACATACTGGTCCACGGGCAACCAGTAGGCGGTGGCTTCCGGGTCCAGCATCCCTTTGTCGTACTGCGGGCAGGTATAGCGGGCGTAGTACCAAGACGATTCCATAAAGGTGTCAAAGGTGTCGGTCTCCTTTTCCACTGCCTGGCCGTCGAGTTCCGCCTTACGCCATTCGGGGTCGGCCTTGATCGGCGACTGGACGCCGTCCATGACCACCTCTTCGGGCAGCAATACCGGCAGTTTGTCCGCTGGCACCGGGATTTCGCCGCCGTCGGGCAGGTTGTACATCGGGATGGGTGCACCCCAGTAGCGCTGACGGGAGACCCCCCAGTCGCGCAAGCGGTAATTCTCGGTGACTTTGCCTTGACCGGCGGCTTTCAGGGCCTGGGCGATCACCTCAAAGGCCGCATCAAAATCCAGACCATCGTATTCGCCGGAGTTGACCAGCACGCCTTTTTCGGTAAAGGCCTCCTGGCTGATATCACAGGGCTCATCGCCTTTCGGTGCGATCACCTGTTTGATCGGCAGATCGTACTTATGGGCAAACTCGAAATCCCGCTGGTCGTGGGCGGGCACCGCCATGACAGCGCCGGAACCGTAGTCCATCAGCACATAGTTGGCGATCCAGACCGGAACCGGCTCGCCGGTAATCGGGTGCTTGGCCTTGATGCCGGTATCCATGCCTTTCTTTTCCATGTTGGCCATATCGGCCTCGGACACGGACTGCTTTTTACAGGCCTCGATAAAGGTCGCCAGTTCCGGGTTGTTTTCCGCCAACGCCAGGCTGATCGGGTGTTCAGCGGCAAGGCTGACGTAGGTGACGCCCATCAGGGTATCGGGACGCGTGGTGTAAACATCAAAGCTCTGGTGCTTCGCCACCGGTTCGACCAGCTCAAAGCGCATTTCCACGCCCCGGCTCTTGCCGATCCAGTTGCGCTGCATGGTTTTGACCTGATCCGGCCAGTGGGGCAGCTTGTCCAGGTCGGCCAGCAGCTGATCGGCGTAGTCGGTGATCTTGATGAACCACTGGGCCAGCTCCCGGCGTTCCACCTGGGTGCCGCAGCGCCAGCAGCAGCCTTCCTCTACCTGTTCATTGGCCAGTACGGTCTGGTCTTCCGGGCACCAGTTCACCGCCGAGTTCTTTTTGTACACCAGCCCTTTTTCGTACAGGCGGGTAAAGAACCACTGCTCCCAGCGGTAGTAGTCGGGTTTGCAAGTGGTTACTTCGCGGGACCAGTCAAAGCCGAACCCCAGCTCCTTGAGCTGCTGGCGCATGGCGTCGGTGTTGGCGTAGGTCCATTTTGCGGGCGCGGTGTGGTGCTTGATGGCGGCGTTTTCCGCCGGCAGACCGAATGCGTCCCAACCCATCGGGTGNAGCACGTTCTTACCCTGCATCCGCTGATAGCGAGCGATCACATCGGAGATGGTGTAGTTGCGCACATGGCCCATGTGCAGCTTGCCGCTGGGGTAGGGGAACNTGGACAGGCAGTAGAACTTTTCGCGGCTGCGATCTTCCACGACCTTGAAGGTCTGATGCTCGTCCCAGTAACTCTGGGCCTGGGTTTCGACATGCGCGGGATGATATTGCTCTTCCATCGGGGTGTTGGGCCTGTTNCGGTCTGCGAAATGGTAAAAGGCGCAATTATAGAGCCTTGGGGGCGATAAAGCGAAGGGCCGCGGACGCCGTTTGATTATGGTAAGCTCNGGTCGCCTATAAACAGAACAATTGCCCCACAACAGAGGGAGTTTNCATGAGAGAGAGTCTTAGGTTTTNTACTGTCCTGAGCGTGCTGCTGTGCCTGCCCCTTGTGGCTCAGGCCCAGAGTGAGCGCCCACAATCTCCGTTCCGGATCTGGTCCGAGCAGGCGCCCGTCGAGCCGGACCGTGAGCATATTCGCAATGACCGTGTCGTGGCGGTCGATAACCCCAGNATCACNCCNTTNTGGCCGGAAAAGCCGAANGGCGCGGCCGTCGTGATTTTTCCGGGCGGTGGCTATAAGTGGCTGGCGTNTGAAAAAGAGGGCGTCAAGGCGGCGCGCTGGCTGAATGAGCTAGGGGTGGCTGCCTTTGTGGTCAANTACCGCCTNGANGACTACGGCCACCCGGCACCGCTGCTGGACGGCCTGAGGGCNGTTCGGTATGTGCGGGTGCATGCCGCCACCTGGGGGNTGGACCCGGANCGCATTGGCGTACTGGGCTTTTCGGCCGGAGGNCATCTNGCGGGCAGCGTGGCGCTNCGCTCAGGGTTTACCCACGANAGTCTGAAGGACGACCCCTGGGGGCGNGTCAGNGCNCGGCCGGATTTCGCNATGCTGCTNTACCCNGTGGCGACCATGGAGGACCCCTATACNCATAAGGGATCCCGNCAGGCGNTGCTGGGGGAAGAGCCGAGTGCGCAGGATCGCGCTGAACACTCTCTGGAAAATCAAGTCAAACCGGGAGCNCCGCCCCTGTTTCTGGTGCACGGCAACGGCGATCAGAGTGTACCGGTGGCCAACAGCCTGCAGCTCTATCAAGCGGCGCNGCCCCACAGCCCGGCCTCGGAACTGCACATTTACCAGACCGATCGCCACGGTTTTGGCCTGGAGCCCAATGAGGGCACNGCNTCNAATTGGCCCCGCGCCGCCGAGGATTGGCTGCGGCTGAACGAAGTGTTGGGCGAGTAGGTAGACTGTAACGGCGGATGCGCTTCGCTCCGATACGTCGGACCGAATCCGCCCTGCACAACGTATGGGTGTTACATTGACGTCGGTTACGGCGGATGCGCTTCGCTTATCCGCCCTACGCAACCTCCGAGCCACCCGTAGGGCGGATAAGGGCGCAGCCCGCATCCGCCGCAACCCAACTCTAAAAGCACCATAAATANAGAGAGAACCAGANCAATGACATCAACCTCNTTTTTACACAGCCTCACCCCCTTACTGGCCGCCGCNGCCCTCCTGGTTGGCTGCGCCACCCAGNCCCCCGTCGAAGAGGCGACCAAGCCCACCCTGTTCCTGGTCGGCGACTCCACCATGGCGGACCAGCCGAAAGAAAAATACCCGGAAACCGGCTGGGGCCAAGCGCTGCCGGAATATCTGACCGACNACATNGAAGTGGAAAACCACGCCAAAAACGGACGCAGCACCAAGAGTTTTATCGACGAGGGGCGCTGGGAGGCCGTCATGGAGCGGCTTCAGGCGGGGGATTTCGTGGTGATNGGCTTCGGCCATAACGACCAGAAAGACTACGATGAAACCCGCTACGCCGCCCCNTGGACGGACTATCGGNCCAACCTGGAGCGGATGGTCGATGACGTATTGGCCCGGGGCGCNAAGCCCATCCTGGTNACCTCCATTTACCGCCGGGCATTCACCGATGACGGGCAGCCCGAAGCCACCNTGGGTGACTACCCGGAGGTGACCCGCGCCGTCGCCAGCGAGCGGGGCGTGCCTNTGGTGGATCTGAATGTCATGACCCGCCAGCTGCTGCTGGATGCCGGCGTAGNGGGGTCAGCCAACATCTATATGCAGATTNCGGCAGGCGAGTACGCCAACCTGCCCGATGGCAAAGACGACAATACCCACCTGCAGCGCCGGGGCGCCCGACAGGTCGCGGAGCTTTTCGTCCAGGGCGTCCGCCGTCAATCCTTGCTTCTAGCCGACTACATTCGCTGATTTTCGCCCGGCCCGAGGGGCCGGAGTAGGTCGGATTAGCGCGCAGCGCGTAATCCGACAGCAGCGCCGACTGGTGTGTAGACCCTGAGAGTGTCGGATTACGCTGCGCTCCGAAGCTTCGGACCGATCCGACCTACCTGGACTGCTCCGCCTCAGATCGGGCGAGATGGTGGCTCCAGCTCAATTTAGATGGGGCAGAGGCCATAACCCTATTGCTATCGGTCGCCACTTCGCATACAATCGCCGCCCTTGAAAAACCGAACCAACGACGCAAGCCCCGGAAAGCGCCCTGTTCGCTGCTTCGTGTCGTCCAAACTGAGTATTTGGAGCAACTATGTACGCAATTTTTGAAAGTGGTGGCAAACAGCACCGCGTCGTGGAAGGGGAAACCCTCAAGCTGGAAAAAATCGAAGTCGCCACCGGTGAAACTGTGGAATTCGACAAGGTTTATCTGGTTGCCAATGGCGACGACGTTAAAGTGGGCGCTCCCGTCGTAGACGGCGCCAAAGTGACCGCCGAAGTGGTCAGCCACGGTCGTGGCGAAAAGGTGCGGATCATCAAGTTCCGTCGCCGTAAGCACTCCATGAAGCGTCAGGGCCACCGTCAGTGGTTCACTGAAGTGAAAATCACTGGAATCAAAGGTTAAGAGGAGTTTAGACAATGGCTCACAAAAAAGCAGGCGGTAGTACGCGCAACGGGCGCGATTCCGAAAGTAAACGCCTTGGCGTTAAAGTATACGGTGGCCAGGCCATCCCCGCCGGCGGCATCATCGTTCGCCAGCGCGGCACTCAATTTCACCCCGGTGTGAATGTGGGTATTGGTAAGGACCACACCCTGTTCGCCAAGGCCGAAGGCCGGGTGAAGTTTGAAACCAAAGGTGAGAAAAACCGTAAGTTCGTCAGCGTCGAAGTCGCTTAAGACGTCCTTAAATACGGTTGTCGCCCTCGGGCGAACACACCTCGGAAAGCCCTGTCGAACTATCGATGGGGCTTTTTTGTTATAAGTTGTCGGATGGACTTGCGTCGAGTTGGGAGGGGGCCTTGAAGGGGAACACCCTTTCGAGACACGCCGTGAATACATCCCTGTAGGCTCGCATCGCGGGTCCCCCGCTCCACGGTCTCGAAAGGGTGTTCCCCTTCAAGGCCTTTACCTTCGGAGCAAGCTGCTACTTAAGTTGGTTGAAGTCGCTTTTTTAAGGCCAATTTGAGCGAACAAGCTGGAATTTGGCACTTAGGGTCGATGCTGGGTATGGTCTTCCAAGACCGTAGAGCGGGGGACCCGCGATCCGAGCCCCCATGGATGGGTTTACGGCGTGTCTTGGAAGACCATACCCAGCAGCGGCCCGGCCGCAATAGTGGCACCCTTAAAGTTAGATCAACCCTGTCGGGAGTAAGAAAGTGAAATTTGTAGATGAAGCGCCCATTCACGTCGAAGCGGGCAAAGGCGGCAACGGTTGCCTCAGCTTCCGACGGGAAAAATTTATTGCCAAAGGTGGCCCCGATGGTGGCGATGGTGGCGACGGCGGGAGTGTGTACCTGGTGGCTGACGAAGCCCTCAACACCCTCATCGACTATCGGTTCCAGCCCCGCTACCGCGCCCAAAATGGCGAAAAAGGTGGGAGTAAAAACTGCACCGGCAGCAAAGGCGAAGACCTGCTGTTGCCGGTACCCGTCGGCACCACCGTCATCGATAGCGACACCGGCGAACAGCTTGGCGACCTGACCGAAATCGGCCAGAAGCTCAAAGTCGCCCAGGGCGGCTTTCACGGGCTGGGGAACACCCGGTTCAAATCCAGCGTCAACCGCGCGCCCCGGCAGACCAGCCATGGTACCGAAGGCGAAATGCGCAACCTCAAGCTGGAACTGAAAGTATTGGCCGACATCGGTTTGCTCGGGCTGCCCAATGCCGGCAAATCCAGCTTCATTCGCGCCATCAGCTCCGCCAAACCGAAAGTGGCCGACTACCCCTTTACCACCCTGGTGCCCAACCTCGGTGTGGTCAAAGTACAGAAACATCGCAGCTTTGTCGTGGCCGACATTCCGGGGTTGATTGAGGGCGCCGCCGATGGCGCCGGTCTTGGGATTCGCTTTCTCAAGCACCTCACCCGCTGCCGGGTGTTGTTGCATATCGTCGACATGGCGCCGCTGGACGACTCTGATCCGGTCCAGCAGGTGCGCACCATTGCCAACGAGCTGGAGAGTTTCAGCCCGACCCTGGCCACGCGGGAGCGCTGGTTGTTGTTGAATAAAATCGACCTGCTGCCGGAGGATGAAGCCGACGCGCGCTGCCAGGCCCTGGTGGACAAGCTCGGTTGGGAAGGGCCGGTGTTCCGTATCTCGGCGCTGCAACGGCAGGGCACAGAGCCCCTGTGCGGCGAGCTGATGACGCATCTGGAAAACATCTGGGAAACCGAATCCGAAAATGAAGAGGCCCGCGAGCGCGAGGCGCAATTCCAGGCAGATATGGCTGCGGAAGTGCGCGAACGTGTCGAGGAGCTTCGTTTGCGTCGCCGTGCGGCACGTAAGGGTGACGACGATGATGACGACTTCGATGATGACGATTATGATGTCGAAGTAGAATACGTACGTTAAACGGAACCCTTTCAACATGGCAGACAGAAGTTCGGTAACCACCACTCAGCGCTGGGTCGTTAAAATTGGCAGTTCCCTGCTGACCAACGATGGCCGAGGGCTCGATGTCCGCGCGATTAACGACTGGGTGGCGCAAATGGCCGAACTGCGTCATGCCGGTGTCGAGATTGTATTGGTTTCTTCCGGCGCGGTGGCCGCCGGCCTGACCCGGCTCGGCTGGACGCGTCGCCCGACCGCGGTGCATCAGCTGCAGGCCGCTGCGGCGGTCGGCCAGATGGTGCTGGTGCAGACCTACGAAAGCGCCTTCCAGCAATACGGTCTGCACACCGCTCAGGTGCTGCTCGACCACGATGACCTCTCGTCCCGCCAGCGCTACCTGAATGCCCGCTCCACGTTGCGCACGCTGCTCGATCTGGGCGTGTTGCCCGTCGTGAATGAAAACGACACCGTGGTCACCGATGAAATCCGGTTTGGTGATAATGACACCTTGGGTGCGTTGGTGGTCAACCTGATTGAAGCGGATCTACTGGTCATTCTGACGGACCAGTCCGGCATGTACGACAGCGATCCGCGCTCCAACCCCGACGCGAAGCTGCTGCCGGAATTGTCCGCGAATGATCCGACCCTGGAAGCCATGGCCGGCGGAGGCGGTGCCCTCGGGCGCGGCGGTATGTTGACCAAAGTTAGGGCGGCGCGGGTCGCCGCTCGCTCGGGTGCCGATACCCTGATCCTCGGCGGACGCACCGAGCGGGCGCTGCTGCGTGCCCGGGCGGGCGAACCGCTGGGAACGCTGCTGCACGCCGGGCAGGAACCACAGGCGGCGCGTAAGCGCTGGATCGCCGGTCAGTTGCAGACCCGTGGCACCCTGGTTTTGGATGAGGGGGCGGTCAAGATTCTGCGGGAGAAAGGTCGCAGCCTGCTGCCGGTGGGCGTCAAATCAATCCGGGGGGCTTTTACCCGGGGCGATATGGTGGTGTGTGTCGGACCCGATGGGACGGAAGTTGCCCGGGGTCTGGTCAATTATTCCGCTGATGAGGCGCGCAAGATTCTCGGTCGACCCAGTGGCGATATTCTGGCTTTACTGGGTTACAAGGACGACGATGAACTGATTCACCGGGATAACCTGGTACTCACGGAAGGGTAGGCTATGAACTGGAAATGGGCCCGTCGGCTGGTAAATTTCTGGCCACCGTTGTTTTTTGCCGGTATCAAAGCGACGTTTATCAGTGAAGATTTTCGGCGTATCGAAGTGGTTTTAAAGCGCCGCTTCCACACCCGCAATATGGTGGGTACCCAGTTTGGTGGCAGCCTGTTTGCCATGACCGATCCCTGGTACATGATGATGCTGACCTACAACTTGGGGCGGGATTATTTTGTCTGGGACAAAAGCGCCCATATTGATTTTATTGCCCCGGGGCGTACAGCCGTCAAGGCGGAGTTCTCGCTGGATGATGCCACCCTTGAACGAATTCGAGAGCACACCGCTGACGGAAAAAAGTACCTGCCCAATTTTGCCGTCGATATTGTCGATGAGCACGGGCATTTGGTGGCGCGAGTGCATCGAACGATTTACGTCCGGGCCAAGCCACATAGGCGCCCTGGCTCCTGACTCCCCGTCGGGTAATCAGGCGGGGATGGTGCGCTCCGCCGCCCACGCCCACAACTGCTTCAGCGGCTCTGCCATCACCACCGAGAGTGGGCTGGTGTTGCCTATCTCCCTCAGAATGCACTCGGTACGAATCCCGTCTCGCCCCTCGCTGTAGCGCGCAGCGACAATGGCCTGCTCAATCTCGGCACCGCTAAAACCGTCGCTCGCTTCACTCAACAGTGCCAGGTCAAACTGCTCGGGGTTCAAATCCCGCTTGCGTAGGTGAATGTCAAAAATTGCCCGGCGCACGTCGGCATCGGGTAGATCGACAAAAAAGATCTCGTCGACCCGACCTTTGCGAATCAGCTCCGGTGGCAGCTTGCTGATATCGTTGCTGGTGGCGGTGAAAAAGACCGAGTTTTTGCGCTCCGCCATCCAGGTGAGCAGGGTGCCGAGCATCCGTCGTGAGGTGCCGTCGTCACTGTTGCCCTGTGCCAGGCCCTTTTCGATTTCATCCAGCCAGAGAACGCAGGGCGCCATGGCATCCGCCATCGCCAAAGCTTCGCGCAGGTTGCGTTCGGTTTCACCGTGGTACTTGTTGTACAGAGCGCCAATGTCCAGGCGCAGCAACGGCAGGTTCCAGGTGCCGGCCACGGCCTTTGCGGCCAGGCTTTTGCCGCCACCCTGGACCCCGAGCAACAGGATGCCCCGGGGTTGTTCTATTCCCGGGTCCCGGCTGTGAAAGGCCTTGCCGCGAGCCTCCAGCCAGCGCTTTAGGTTGTGTAATCCCGCCACCTGGGAGAAGTCGGCTGTCTCGTACTCGTAACTCATGACCCCGCCCATATCCAGCAGGGAAAACTTGGCTTTATTGACCGCCGGCAGATCCTCTTCGGTGATGGCGCCGTCCTGCCATATGGCCACCCGCACCAATCGTCGTACATCGCTGGCGCTCAATCCCTGGAGGTTGGCCATCAGTCGGCGCAGGGTATTGTTGTCGGTTTTGATGCGCTTCTGACCGTTCTGCTCGGCGTAGTGACGCGCCTCTTCCCGGATGATCGCCAGAATGCGTTCGTCCGTGGGCAGAGACAGTTGGAAGGAGGCGCTGTAGCGGCTGATTTCCGGCGGCAGCGTCAGCCGGTGACTCAGCAACACGATGGCATGGGGTGTCTGCTCGTGTTTAAGCGCAATGTCCTTGAGAAGACGCACAGTATGGGGTTGATCGTTCAGGTAGGGGTGCAAATCGCACAGCAGATAAATTCCCGGCGTATCCTGTGCCTTGATGTGCTCCAGCACTTCGGCCGGCTCCTGATGTTCACGCCCTTTGGGAACCAATTGGGGGCCGAAACCCATCGTGGTCAATCCGTCGGTCACCGACCAGCGATACAGCGGCCGCGCTTTATCCCGCGCGACCCGCTGGAGTAAGTTGATGGCCTTGTTTTCTTCATGAGTCTCAATGACCACCAGCGGGACTTTGGAGTCCAGCATCAGCGACAGATCGTGTGCGTCTTGCATCTTATTGATGTTCCTTAACTGAAAAGTGACGCTGAAACGATAGGAAGCGGCGTCTCGCTTGTCAATAGGCGAAGAGGGGTAACGGCGGATGCGCTTCGCCCCGATGCATCGGACCGATCCATCTTATGTGACGGGTGGTGTGGCAACGGCGGATGCGCTTCGCTTATCCGCCCTACGGATAGCACGGCAGGTCGCGTAGGGGCCGAGCGCAGCGGTATTAAAGCGCATCCGCCGTTAACGCAAGCAGTTTTGGTGCTTCAGTAATACGTCAACTCCCGCGCCTTACCCCAGAATACGCGGTAGGCAAACAGCGTATAGGCAATGATCGCAGGCAACACAATCACCACACCCACCAGAATGAACTTGAGTGATTCCGGGGCGCTGGCGGCTTCCCAAAAGGTGAGCTGTTCGGGCACCACGTAGGGGAAAAAACTGTACGCCAGGGCGGAAAACGCGAGTACAAACAGGGCGATGGCGATGGCAAATGGTAGCCAGCAGCCAAAGTCATTGTCGTAGGGAAAGTTGGACAGGTAGCGGTCATTGATCAAAAACAGGAAAAAGCTGAGTACCGGGATGATCAGCAGCAGAAGCGTCAGGTCTCCCCCCAGCCACTTGTCGAACACCCGCTCGCTGATCATCGGGTTGATGACCGACACGGCGACCAGCCCCAACGCCATCAACCAGGCGCAGCGGCGTGCCCAGCGAGCCGCCCGCAGCTGCAGCTCGCCTTCGGTTTTCATCACCAGCCAGGCGGCGCCAATCAGGCAGTAGCCGGCGGTCACACACACCGCGCTGAGAGCGGCAAAGGCGTAGGAGGCGAGGCTCTGCTCAAAGCCCATGACGTAAAGCCCGAGCATGTAACCCTGAGATAAGGTCGCCAGCAGTGAGCCGGCCCAGAAAGCGAAGTCCCAGCGGGTTTTGTGATCCACCGGCGCCTTGGCCCGAAAGTCAAAGGCGACACCGCGCAGAATCAATCCGGCCAGCATCAGCGTTACGGGCATATACAGCTGAAACAGGATCACATTGTGGGCGGCGGGAAAGGCAATCAGAATAATGCCGACACCCAACACCAACCAGGTTTCATTGGCGTCCCAAAAGGGGCCGATGGACGCGATCATGGTGTCGCGCTGGCGCTCCGAGTCTCGCGGCAACAGGATGCCCACTCCGAGGTCATAACCGTCAAGAATGGCATAAATGAGAAACGCCACACCCATCAGTGCCATGAAGATCAAGGGTAGCCAAAAGGCTTCTCCGGTCGGCATCACAGGGCACCTCCTTCATTGCGGACCATCGGGTTGTATTGATCCTGCAGGGTGTTGACCTCTTCGTCGCGGTCGACCAGTACCGCCTTGCGGGCGATCAGGAACAGGGCGCTGATGTAGGCCACCAGAAGACCGGCATACAGCGTCAGGTAGATGGCGAGCGATATGGCCACATTGCCTCCGGGGACGGTGGTGACGGCCTCGCTGGTGCTCAGAACGCCGGTTACCAGCCAGGGTTGGCGGCCAATTTCGGTGACGTACCAACCGGCGAGGGTGGCGACCCAGCCCGAGAAGGTCATGGCCACGAATACCTTGAGCATCCAGGGGGGCACCGAGGCGCGCCGCCACAGCTGCCATGCCCCCAACCAGGAGGCCGCGAGCATCAGAAAGCCCAACCCGACCATGATGCGAAAACCCCAGAATACTGGCGCGACGGGTGGATGTTCATCGGTGAATTCGTTCAGCCCTTGCACCTTACCCTGCCAGTCGTGGGTGAGAATGAAACTGGCCCCGCCGGGAATTTCCAGGGCAAAATGGTTGCGTTTCTGTTCTTCGTCGGGAAGCCCGAAAAGCACCAGAGGGGCCCCTTCGGTGGTTTCCCACAGGCCTTCCATGGCCGCCACTTTGGCGGGCTGATGTTTCAGGGTGTTCAGCCCGTGTAGATCGCCCAGCAGGATCTGCAGTGGAATCAGAAGTGCGGCGGCATAGACGCCTGTTTTCAATGCCAGGCGTGGAGCGGGCTTGTGATCGCGCTTGAGCAGGCGATAAGCCGATAGGCCCGCCATCAAAAAGGCCGCCGTCAGTCCGGATGCGACCAGCATGTGGGCCAGTCGGTAGGGCATGGATGGATTGAAGATGATGGCCCACCAGTCCACCGGAAAGGCCACCCCATCGCGCACTTCAAAACCGGTGGGCGTGTGCATCCAGGAGTTGAGGGACAGAATCCAGAAGGCGGACAGGCTGGTACCGACGGCCACCAGAAAGGTGGCGATGGTGTGTACCCGATTGGAGACCCGGTTGATGCCGAACAGCATGATGCCCAGGAAAGTCGCCTCCATGAAAAAGGCAGTCAGCACTTCATAGCCGAGCAGTGGCCCGGCGATATTGCCCACGGTTTCCATAAAGCCCGGCCAGTTAGTGCCGAACTGAAAGGACATGGTGATACCGCTGACCACGCCGAGGGCAAAGCTCAGCGCAAACACCTTCACCCAGAAGCGGTAGGCCCGCATCCACACTTCGTCACCGGTGCGGTTGTGCTGAACCCGGAAATAAAACAGAAACCACGCCAAGGCGATGGTGATGGTGGGGAACAGAATGTGGAAACTGATATTCGCGGCGAATTGAATGCGCGATAACAACAGGGTTTCCATTGTTGGTACCTCGTTGGTTCAGGTGACGGCGGATGCGCCTTTGGCTCCGATGCGTCGGACCGATCCGCCCTACGCCGGGCCTCGCTGGTTGCGTAGGGCGGATAAGCGCAGCGCATCCGCCGTAACGATACGTCGATGCAAGCGCCTCTACTTCAAAAACCGATCCTTCATGTCCAACACCTTGCCCAGACTCCCGCCAAGCTTTAACAGGCTCTTCAAATTACTCTGATTGAGCCGCTGAATTTCCGTGGTCCACTGGGTCAACATCTCGATCAGTTCGTGCATTTCCTGCATGCGTGCCTGAGCGTACTCCTCCTGGCGATTGGCGGGCTGCTCCAGCAGCAGGCCGCGCAGGGTCGACAGGGTTGGGTCAATTTCCCGCTTGCGCCGCTGCTCGATCAGCGTCTTGGCGATATCCCAGACATCATCCGGGGCAGAGAAAAACTCCTTCCGCTCGCCGGGAATGTGTTGCAGACGCACCAACTCCCAGGACTGCAGTTCTTTGAGCCCCATGCTGACATTGGAGCGCGAGAAGCCTAGTGCCTGAGCGATCTGCTCGGCGCACAAGGGTTCTTCGCTCAACACCAGAAGCGCGTACATCTGGCCCACGGTGCGATTGATGCCCCAACGGCTACCCATTTCACCGAAGTGCAGCACGCAGGATTGAATCATCGGGGTAAGTTGGTCTGACACGAATGGGGTACTCCACAAATTTCAGTAATTACTGAAATTACAGTAACAGGTGGTAGTCGTCAAGTGTCCGGTGGCCCAAATCCTGCACTGCTATGCTTAATAAGGTCCCAGGTGTGGGGCTCGAGTTAACCAGAAGGATTGCGTCATGATTGATTTGGAGGAAACCACGGCACTTTGGCCGGCGGCCCTGCTGGAGCGGTGGGGCGTCAGGGGGCGAGAAGCTCCGGCCGACATCCCATTGCTTTCCCGGCATCTCCGTGTCACCGAAGCCCTGGCGGGCTACCTGGCTCGGCTGTATAGCCCGCTGGCGGAGCGCCTGGCGCGCTGCCTGCCCACGCGCTCTGACCCCCTGGTGTTGGGCATAAACGGCGCCCAGGGGACGGGGAAGTCCACCGCGGCGGAGGTGATAGCGCATCTTCTTGAGCTGCGAGGGTTTCAGGTGTGTCGTTTGTCCATTGATGACCTGTACCTGACCCGGAGTGAGCGGCGACGGCTGGCGGACGAGGTGCACCCGCTACTGGCAACCCGGGGGGTGCCGGGCACCCATGATATCGCCATGGGGGAGGCGTTGCTGCAGGCGCTGACCCAGGCCGATGCCAATACCCGGGTGACCCTGCCGCGTTTTGACAAAGCCCAGGATGACCGCCGTGCGGAAGGTGAGCTGTGGCAGGGTCGCCCTCATTTGATCATTTTCGAAGGCTGGTGCGTCGGCGCCCGACCCCAGGAGGAGGCGGCGCTGGAGCCCGCGCTCAATGCCCTGGAACGTGAGGAAGACCCCGACGGCCGCTGGCGTCGCTATGTCAATGAGCAACTGAAGGGCTACCAGCGTCTGTTTGCCCGTCTCAATCACCTGATTCTATTGCGGGCACCGTCGTTTGAGCAGGTGTTTCAGTGGCGCTCCGAGCAGGAAGCCGCTCTGAAAAAGCAGCTCGAGGATGAGCGGCGTACCGGCACTCACCTGATGACACCCCCCATGTTGCAGCGCTTCATCGATCACTACGAACGGCTCACCCGCTGGATTCTCCAGGAAATGCCGGAGCGGGCCGACCTGGTGTTGGCGCTGGACACCCATCACCGCGTTGAGCGGATTACGGCCTCTGGAGCAACCAGGTTATGAGCACACCCATGGTGGTATTTACCGATCTCGACGGCACCCTGCTTAATCATGATGACTACGACTGGTCGGCGGCGAAGCCGGCGCTGGCCGCGCTCAAACAGCGCAAGGTTCCTCTGGTCCTGGTTTCCAGCAAAACCGATGTGGAGATGCTCGAGCTGCGCCGTGCGCTGGGCAACACGGATCCTCTGGTCTGTGAGAACGGCAGCCTGCTTCTGATACCAGAGAACCTGCTGGAGGCGCTGGGCTTGTCGGCGGACTCGCGCCTGATCAGCGATGGTTACCACTACGAATACCGGGGCCTGTCACGGGAGCAGATTCTGACGCTGCTCAACGAGCTGAAGGCGGATTATCGGTTTACCGGTTTTGCCTGGATGACCGATGAGGACATCGCCCAACATACCGGCCTGACGTTGGAAGCGGCCCGCCTGGCCAGCCAGCGTAAGGCCTCGGAGCCTATTGTGTGGCGCGATACGCCGGAGGCTCTGGCGGAGTTCACCGAGCGACTGACCCGCCACAATCTCCGCGTGGTCAAGGGCGGGCGCTTCTATCACGTCATGGGACAGTGCGATAAAGGCGATGCGGTACGGTACTTGCAAAAACGCTATGAGCACCACTTCGGCGCAGCACCGTTCAGTATTGCCCTGGGGGATAGCCCCAACGATCTGGACATGCTCAAAGCGGTGGATGCACCGGCCATCATTCCGCACAGCGATGGTTCACACCTGGAGGACCCTGCACTAAAACGGGCCTTCATAGCACCAAAAGAGGGCGCGGCGGGGTGGAATACCGCCGTTCTTACCCTGATCGACCAATAGGCGATCGCACTGACGAGGATGAACCGATGAGTGATTTTTTCCAGAACGGTCGTATTGCCACTTTGCACAACCTGGGGGATCGCCCGCTGGAGGCGATGGAGGCGGAGCTGAATGAATGGGCGGAGAAAAAGCCCATGTGCCTGGTGTTGCCGTGTCTCTACTCTGAGCTACAGGGGCCGGCGTTGGAAAACATCATTCAGGAGCTGAGTAAGGTCACCTACCTTGATGAGGTCATCATCGGGCTTGATCGCGCTACCGAAGAAGAGTTCGAGCATGCCAAGACGTTTTTTTCCCGTCTGCCCCAGCGTCACCACATTCTGTGGAATGACGGGCCGCGCCTGAAAGCCATTGATAAGGTCCTCGATGAATATGGCCTCGCGCCCAATGAGTTGGGGAAGGGGCGCAATGTCTGGTATTGCCTGGGCTATGCGCTGGCTCAGGGGCGGGCCAAAGCCGTCGCGCTGCACGACTGCGACATTCTCACCTACAAGCGGGATATTGTTGCCAAGCTGTTTTATCCGGTGGTCCATCCCACATTCAATTACGCTTTCTGCAAGGGGTATTACTATCGTGCGGCCAACGGCAAACTCAACGGTCGCGTGAGTCGACTGTTGGTATCGCCGCTGGTGCGGGCGCTGGAGAAAGTGTTTGGCCGCGACGATTATCTGGAATTCATTGACAGCTTTCGCTACCCGCTGGCGGGTGAGT
The DNA here is from genome assembly GCF_002695945.1 of Marinimicrobium sp. Classification (NCBI taxonomy): domain Bacteria; kingdom Pseudomonadati; phylum Pseudomonadota; class Gammaproteobacteria; order Cellvibrionales; family Cellvibrionaceae; genus Marinimicrobium; species Marinimicrobium sp. The sequence continues at coordinate 28,089 of NZ_NZQP01000018.1, forward strand.
TTTCCATGATCATGGACGTGGTCAGTTCCATCCGGATTCCCAGCGATTGGGGCCTGGAAATTGGTGTGCTGTCGGAAGTGAATCGTCGCTACTCCGACGAGCGGGTCTGTCAGGTGGATATTGCCGATGCCTACGATCACAAGCATCAGGATCTGTCCAAAGACAACCCGGAGGGTGGGCTCTCGAAAATGAGCACGGACATTTCCAAATCGCTGTTCCGCAAACTGGCAATCAAAGGCACCGTGTTTACGCCAGAAGCGTTTCGTACCATCAAGGCGAGTTATTATCGCCTCGCGCTGGATCTGATTGACCGGTATCACAACGATGCCGTCATCAACGGCATGACGTTGGATCGAAACCAGGAAGAGAACACCGTGGAGCTGTTTACCAAGTGCATCATGCGGGCGGGGGAGCAGTTTCTGAACGATCCCACCGAGCGGCCATTCATGGCCAATTGGTCGCGCGTGTTAAGCGCCGTGCCGGATGTGTACGATCAGTTGTTGGAGGCGGTTGCGCAGGATCGGGGGTGATCGGGTTGCGGCTCGTTTGGTGACGGCGGATGCGGGCTGCGGTGGTTGGGTAACGGCGGATGCGGCCTTCGGCCTTATCCGCCCTACGCGGACTGCCGTGGTATGCGTAGGGCGGATAAGCGAAGCGCATCCGCCGTTACCCAACCCAAAATATACCTCAAACTTTCTTCTCATAATTCGTCAACCAGACACACTGATACGGCGCCAAGGTCAAAGTCCCGTACAGATCCGTCACCGCCTCCCCACTGATCAAATCCCGCCAATTCTCTGTACTGATCAAATTGATATTGGTCAAACTGATTTCCTGCGGCCGATCGCTCAGGTTATTCAGACAGAAAATACTCTGAGTTCGGCGCAGGCTCTGCCGCCAGAAACCAAACACCTCCGGCTGCAAGTGCAAAGTGAACTGAGTAGCATTCGGGTGAAACGCCGGCTGCGCACAGCGAATCCGGATCAGTCTCTGCAGCGCATTGAAGATTCGGTGTTGAGGTTTTTCCGGGTCGGCTAGAAGCGTTTCGAGTTCACCCTTGTGCCAGTTGGTCCGGTTGATGGAACGGTTGTGCTGGGTGGCTTCCAGTTTGTCCAGGTCATTGGGCGTCGCAAACAGGGTGTGAATATAAAACGCCGGTATACCCTCCAGGGCCAACATGATGATCTGTGAACAGAGCAACCGTGCCTCCTGCCAGCGATCGGTACCCTGATAGGTACCCTTGAAGGCATCGAACAGACTGATGTTGGCCTCGTAAGGTTTGCTTTCGCCATTCTGTCCGGTGCGGCTGGAAATGCGACCGCCAAAGGACTGCAGCGTTTTCAGGAAGGTTTCCAGCTCCTCGTCGGACAACAAGCCTTCCGCCGGACGCAACCCGATACCGTCGTGGGAGGCGGTAAAATTCAGATAGGCACAGCCGACCGGCGAGGGCGGCATGCTCATCAACCAGCCTTTCAGATACTGGCCGTTGCCGGACAGCAGCGCGTGAATCACCAGTGGTGGCAGGCTGAAGTTGTAGATCATGTGCGCTTCGTTACTGTTGCCGAAGTACGTCAGGTTTTCCCGGTTGGGCACATTGGTTTCGCTGATCAGAATCGCGTGGGCATTTTTGTACTCCATCAGCAGCCGCAGCAGCTTGATGACTTCGTGGGTTTGCGGCAGGTGTATACAGGGCGTTCCGATTTCCTTCCACAGAAAGGCCACGGCATCCAGACGAAGCCACTGAACGCCCTTGTCGAGATAAAGCCCGATGATCTTCAGGTATTCGAGCAGCACCTTGGGGTTGCGGAAGTCGACATCAATCTGGTCATGACTGAACGTACACCAGACGTGCTTCACGCCTTCGTTGGTTTCCACTGCGCGCAGTAGCGGGCTGGTGCGCGGCCGCACGACCATGGACAGGTCGTAGTGGGGGCTCGCCTCGACAAAGTAATCCCGACCCGGGTCTTTGCCATATTGGTAGTTGCGGAACCAGCCGCTCTGGCTGGACACATGGTTGATCACCAGATCGCCCATGAGTTTGAAGTCTTGCCCCAGAGTTTCAATATCGTCCCATTCGCCCAGCTCGGCGTCGACCTGGGTGTAGTCGATGACGGCAAAGCCGCCGTCGGAGCTGTGGGGGAAGAAGGGCAGCACGTGCACGGCGCTGAAGGTGTCCTGCAGGTGTTTGTGCAGGAACTGTTCGAGGGTATCGAGGGGTTTTTCGTTGGGGGTGCGGATGGAGTTGCCGTAGGTGATCAGCAGGGCGTCCTGTTCGGACCAGAGTTGCTCGGGCGGTACGATGGCGCGGTTGATCCGCGGCCCGATGGCCTCGAGGCACTGTTGGGTCAGTGCGTCGGTGTCGGCATTGGGGTAGAGGTAGGCGAGTAGCGCGGTGAGTTTACTTTTCAGTTCCGGCAGCGAAAAAAAGTCAGTCGTCATAGTATGGGCCCGTCATGGTCAGTACCCAATATCGCAGCAAGATCCATACCGGTGAGCCGTGTGCGTTGATCCAGCTCCGGGTCTCGTCGAGGTATACCTGTCGGGGCCCCGCCGTGAATCC